>JAFZBC010000360.1:0-1932 GCA_017561965.1 Oscillospiraceae bacterium | reverse complement strand
CCTCATTGCAGAGGCGGTTCGATACGCGTGCCAGCACCTCGTATGGGATGCGCGCCCAGTCCGCGGTCATGAAGTCGTCCGTTGTCACCGCGCGGATCGCGATCAGATGATCGTAGGTGCGGTGATCGCCCATGACGCCGACCGTCCGGACATCCGGCAGCACGGCAAAATACTGCCGCAGCTCGCTTTCTACGCCGCTTTTTTCGATCTCATCGCGGAACACGGCGTCTGCCTCCTGCAAAATGCGGATCTTCTCCTCCGTGATCTCTCCGATGATGCGCACGCCGAGTCCCGGTCCCGGGAACGGCTGCCGCCAGACCAGCTCACGCGGGATGCCGAGCTTTTCACCGACCGCGCGCACCTCGTCCTTGAACAGATCCTTCAGCGGCTCGATCGTCCCTGCGAATTTGATGTCTTCCGGCATACTGACCATGTTGTGATGCGTCTTGATAACGTCGGTGCTGCCCGCGCCTGCCTGATTGCCCTTGCCGCTTTCGATGCGGTCGGGATAGATCGTGCCCTGCGCAAAATAGCCGTCTGCACCGGTTTCGCGGATCTTGCCCCAGAATACGTTATAGAACTCCGTGCCGATGATCTTCCGCTTCTGTTCGGGATCGGTCACGCCCCTGAGCTTTTCAAGGAAATGCGCCTGACAGTTGACGCGGATAAACTGCATATCAAACAGCTTGGTGAAGGTTTCCTCCACGAAGTCGCCCTCGTCCTTGCGCATCAGGCCGTGATCGACGAACACGCAGGTCAGCTGCTTGCCGACGGCTCTGCTCAGCAATGCCGCCGCGACGGACGAATCCACGCCGCCGGACAGTCCCAGAATGACCTTTTTATCGCCGATCTGTGTGCGGAGCTGCTCGACGGTGTTTGCAATGAAATCATCCATCATCCAGTCGCCGGTGAAGCCGCAGACATTGAACAGGAAGTTCCGGAGAATCTGCTTGCCGAAGACGCTGTGCGTGACCTCTGGATGGAATTGCACCGCATAGAATTTCCGTTCCGGATATTCAAACGCAGCACAGGGGCAGTCGTCGGAATGCGCGGTCACATGAAAGCCCTCCGGCAGCTTGCTGACGAAATCCGTGTGGCTCATCCAGACGGTGCTCTCAGCGGGCACATCGGAAAACAGCACGCTGTTCTCATCCGTACGGGTGACGTCGATCTTGCCGTACTCGGAGCGTTCGCAGCTTTCGACGGTGCCGCCGAGCGTATACGCCATCAGCTGACAGCCGTAGCAGATGCCGAGCGTCGGGATGCCGAGGTCAAAATATTCCTTTGCGATATGCGGTGAAGCGCTGTCGTAGACGCTGTTCGGGCCGCCGGTGAAGATGATGCCGGTCGGGTTCAGCGCGCGGATCTCCGAAAGCGGGGTATCATACCGCCGGATCTCGCAGTAAACGCCGCATTCGCGGACGCGCCTTGCGATCAGCTGGTTATACTGACCGCCGAAATCGAGCACAATGCAGAGCTGATTGGCCATGCGGTTCCTCCTTTTCCTGAATGCAGAATGCCGCAGTAAAACATGCGGCATCGGTTCGTTCGGTTAATGATATTATAGCATGTTTTACAAGGAATTACAAGGGGACAGCGGAAAAATCGGGGTTACGAATTTCTCAACTGCGGCAGATCAATTTCCGGATAAACTGCACATTTCCGCGCTGTCCGCGGCAGATCCGGAATTCATACAAACCGGATACAAAAAGACAGTTCCGTTTTCAGGAAAAATCGGGGTGCTTTTTCAGGAACCGGATTATGAACAGCAGGATTCTCCCAAAAAGAACCGGCGCTGCACGGCCTTTTTCATCAGAGACAGGCGGAAAATTATGACAATTATCAAGATCTGTATAAAAATATCTTGCATTTGCAGAATGTAAATAATCTTTCAGGTTATTTTAATGTTCACGCGGTATAATGCAGACAGTG
>JAFZBC010000359.1:0-2619 GCA_017561965.1 Oscillospiraceae bacterium | reverse complement strand
GCGCAGGAGCCGCGTGTGCTGCTGCTCGATGAGCCGACCTCCTATCTCGACATCAGCCGCAAGCTGGAGCTGCTGACACTGCTGCGGCGACTTGCAAAGGAACGCGGCATCGCCGTGGTCATGTCCCTGCATGAGCTCGACCTTGCACAGAAGTTTTCGGATCAGGTGCTCTGCATCATCAGCGGCAGGGCGCAGCGCATCGGCACGCCGGAGGAGATTTTCCGCGGGGATTACATCTCGGAGCTGTACGGCATCCGCAGCGGCCGGTACGATCCGCTGTACGGCACCGCAGAGCCCGCGCCCCCTGCCGGGGATCCGCAGGTCTTTGTGATCGGCGGCGGCGGAACGGCAATTCCGGTCTGCCGCAGACTGTTCCGTGCGGGCATCCCGTTTGCGGCAGGCGTCATTCACGAAAACGATCTGGATTATCCGGTACTGGCTGCGCTGAGCACGAAGCTCATCACCGCGCCCCCCTTTGAACCGATCCCGGAGGAGGCCTTCGCAGCGGCGCGTGACTGCATGACACAGTGCCGCTCCGTGATCTGCACCGTGCCCTCCTTCGGCACGCTCAACCGACAGAATGAAGCCCTCCGTACACTGGCAGAAGCCGCCGGAACGCTCCGGACAGCGCTCTGACGGCGTCCGTCGAAAAAAGTTTACATTTTCCGAGCCCGCCGAAAGCGCGCTCACAAAACGCACGTATCTGCGTTAATTTCAAATCACTCTCCCGCCGGTAGAGCCCGATTCTACCGGCGATTCTCTGTGCAGTTTCCGGCAAAGCGGCAAAAAGTCCGTGACTTTTTTCCGAAAATGCGGTACAATAGATAAAGCGGAATCACCGCGGGCACCAAAACAAAGAAAGTGAGTGACAACCATATGAATCCGAATGAAAGCTATGTACTGATCACAGACAGCGCCGCAGATCTCTCTGAGCAGATGCTGCACGGCATGGGCGTTCTGTCCATCCCGCTGAATGTGTTTATGAAGGATCACCCGGCACAGCCCTGCACTTTGCGCGGCGCTGATTTTTACGATGCACTGAAAAACGGCCAGATCGCATGTACCTCCGCCGCCAATCTCTCTGCATTTCGTGAAACCTTCGGCGAGGTGCTTAAAGAGGGAAAGGATATCCTCTATCTGGCATTTTCCTCCCCGTTGAGCTGCATGTGCGCAACGGCACGCATCGCGGCGGACGAGCTGCATGACGAATACCCGAACCGCCGGATCATCATTGTGGATACGCTCTGCGCATCGCTCGGACAGGGACTGCTCGTCTATCACTGCGCCGAGCAGCAGGCACGCGGCATGTCACTGGACGAGCTTGCCGCATATGCTGAAGAAACACGCCTCAAGATCATGCACTGGTTTACGGTCGATGATCTGCTCTTTCTGAAGCGCGGCGGCAGAGTCGGTGCAGTGTCTGCATATGCGGGCGCACTGCTCGGCATCAAGCCGGTGCTGCATGTCAGCGACGAGGGCAAGCTGATCCCGAAGCAGAAGATCCGCGGCAGAAAAAATGCCGTTCTGGAGCTCGGAAAGCATTTTGACGCCGAATGCACGGATAAGGAATCCACGGTGTTCATTGCCCATGCCAATGCCCCGGATTTTGCAGAGCTGCTCAAAGAGGAGCTCATCAAGCAGTTCGGCGCCAAAACGGTACACATCGGGGAGATCGGCCCCGTGATCGGCGCACATGCAGGTCCCGGCACCATTGCGCTGTTCTATCTCGGTCAATCGCGTGAGAGCTGAGCGGCAGACAACTCCGGAATCCTGACGGAGCCGCTGCCGGATGCTCCGGCGGCGTGCTGCGCGAGGAAAGGAGTGATCCTTGGCAACTCTGCTGCTTGCCGTGATCTATCTGTCATATATCAGTCTTGGGCTGCCGGATTCCCTGCTGGGTGCCGCGTGGCCCGCGATGCATCCGCAGCTGCATGTTCCGGTGTCCTGCGCGGGTATTCTCTCCGCCATCATCTCCTGCGGAACGGTGATCTCCAGCCTGTTTTCCGGCAGACTGCTCCGGCGGCTGAAAACGGGGACGGTCGCCTTCGGCAGCGTCCTGATGACCGCCGCGGCGCTCCTCGGCTTCTCCGTTTCGGGGAGATTTGCCGCGCTTTGCATCTGTGCGGTTCCTTACGGCCTCGGTGCGGGTGCCGTGGACGCGGCGCTCAATCATTATGTCGCGGTGCATTATCCCGCGCGGCACATGAACTGGCTGCACAGCTTCTGGGGCATCGGCTGTATGCTCAGCCCGTACATTATCAGCATCCGCCTGCAAGACGGCTGGCAGAGCGGCTACCGGACGGTTGCCGTCCTCCAGCTGATCCTGACGGCACTGCTGTTTCTTTCACTGCCGCTGTGGCAACAGACCGAACCGGCAGCGCCCGGACAGACCGCGCCCTGCCGGCTTCTGCCGCTCCTGCGAAAAAGGGGGATGCTCCGCTCGCTGGGCGGTTTTTTCAGCGAATGCGCATTGGAGAGTACCGCCGGACTCTGGGCAAGCAGCTATCTGGCGGCGCGCCGCAGCATCTCCGTGCAGACGGCCGCAGGTGCCGGTGCATTGTTTTATCTCGGCATCACGCTCGGACGGCTGACTGCGGGCTGCATCGCGGAGCGCCTCGG
>JAFZBC010000358.1:0-6576 GCA_017561965.1 Oscillospiraceae bacterium | reverse complement strand
GGGGAAGGCCTCTCCGCGGATCACATCTGCCATCGGGTATGCCGTGCCGTCTTCCGTCCGCAGCTTCGTGTGCAGATACAGAAAGCCGCCGCATTCCGCGATGACCGGCATCCCGCCGCAGACAGCCTCCCGGATTTCCGCGCGCATGGTCTGATTCCCGGAAAGCTGTTCTGCATACAGCTCCGGATAGCCGCCGCAGAGCAGCAGGCCGTCCGCCGCCGGAAGATGTGCGTCATGCAGCGGCGAAAAATACCGGAGTTCGCATCCGATTTCCGAGAGCAGATTCAGGTTTTCCGTATACTGAAAGCAGAATGCGCGGTCCCTTGCGGCGGCGATCACAGCGCGCTTTTTGAGCTTTGGGATCACAGGCGGGGTGAAATCCGGCAGCGGCAGATCCGGCAGCGATGCGATGCCCGCAAGATCGAGCGAAGCGGCCGCGGCCTGTCCGAGCGCATCCAGCTGCGCCTGCAAATCCGTGATTTCCGCTGCGGTCACCAGCCCGAGATGCCGGCTCCCGATTGTCTTCTTCTGCTGCGGCAGACAGCCGAAATACCGTGTATGCAGATCACGGCAGAGCTGCTCTGCAAACGGGATCAGCCGCTCCGGCAGCCGGTTGAAGATGAAACCTGCGATGCGGTTCGGCGTTTTATACTGCAAAAAGCCCTGCATCACCGCACCGATGGAGTCCTGCATGCCCTTGCAGTCGATGACGAGAATGACCGGCGTTTCGGTCAGCTGCGAGAGAGAATAAGCCGAACCGCTGCCGCCGTCATAGAAGCCCATTGCGCCCTCCATGACGGAAATTTCCGCAGATGCGCCGTTCTGTGCAAGCAGCGCACAGAGCGTATCCCGGTCGCAGAAAAAGCTGTCGAGATTATAGGCAGGGGTGCCGAGCACCTCCTGGTGAAACATCGGGTCGATGTAATCCGGGCCGCATTTGAACGCCGCAGCCTTTTTTCCGGCGTGCTTCAGCGCGGCGAGCAGCGCGCAGGTGACGGTCGTTTTGCCGCAGCCGCTGCCCGTCCCTGCGATCATGACGCGCCGCACAGCAGCTGCCCTCCGATCAGGAATACCGGGTTCTGCGCGTTCAGCATGGTGTACCCGCCGATCTGTTTTGTGTCCGTGACGGCGATCTGCGTGACCGAATACGGCGCGCCGTATGCTTTGAAGCATTCCGTAAACCGGTGCAGCGATTCCAGCGTGACCGCTGCCGCCGTGATCATCGCAGCAGGATTCTTCTCCGCAGCGGCAGCGAAGATCCCGGCTGCATTTCCGCCGCTCCCGCCGATGAAAACATGATCCGGCGCGGGCGCATTTTGCAGGCAGTCCGGACAGTCGCCCTCCGCTGCAATGATATTGTCACAGAAGAACCGCGCGGCGTTCTCCGATGTCAGCCGCACGGCCTCCGGATCTCTGTCAAAGGCATACACCAGACCGTCCGGGCAGCGGTAGGCCATTTCCACCGATACGGAGCCTGTTCCGCAGCCGATATCCCAGCAGATGCCGTCCCGCCGGATATTGAGCGAGGCCGTGATGCAGCAGCGCACCTGTGCCTTCGTCATCGGGACCTGCCCGCGCTGAAAGCGGTCATCCGGAATCGCAGACGGCAGATACCGGAGCGCGCCCGGATTCTCCGTCATCAGGACGGTCAGCGTGCTGTCGGTGCAGCCGGTGAAGTCTGCGGCTTTGCCCTCGTGCAGCTTTGCATACGGATACCCGAGATCCTGTCCGATGCGGACGGTGATCTCTCCGAGTCCGTACGCGCAGAGCCGCTTGCAGACATCCGCGGCACGCATCTCCCCGCCGAGCAGAAAGAAGCAGAGCGGATTCGTTGCCGCGTGAACCGCGACGCTTGCGTTTGCGCCGTGCAGAGAAATATATCTGACCTGCTCATACGATTTCCCGAGCAGCGCGAAAAATGCCGCTGCCGAGGAGATGCCCGGCAGCACGGTCACGTCCGATCCGTCCAGCAGCGGGAGCAGCTTTTTTGCGCCGCTGAAAAAGCCGGTGTCACCGGAGAACAGAACGGCTGCCGTCTGATGTGTGCTGTTTTTCAGCAGCTCCGCGATTTCCTCCGGCTGATAGGCGCAGACGCATTCCTTTCCCGAAAGCCGGTAGGGCGCCAGCATCCGCTTCGCACCGATCAGCAGACCGGCGCATGCGACGGCATCGGCGGCTTCGGCTGTCAGTGTCCGGCAGCCCTCCGTTCCGGTGCCGATCAGATAGATTTTCATAGCAGATTCTTCTCCTTCATTCTCAGCAGCTGCTGCATGATTTCTTCTTCGTCATATCCGGTGATGGGCTCCGGCGGTCTGCAAAGGGTGATCATCCGGATGCCGCAGCGCTTTGCTGCCTCCGCTTTTTCGGGATACCCCCCGACTGTCCCGCTCTCCTTGGTCAGCAGGATCTGCGCGCCGGTCTGTGTGATATGCGCAATATTCTGCGCCGTATCAAACGGCCCCTGTGCAAGAATCAGCCTGTTCGGATCAAAGCCGAGGCGTTCGCATTCCGCCGTGACGGTGTCTGACGGCAGCAGCCGGAGCCAGATGCGTGTACGGAAATCCCGGACGGCAGTCAGGGCAGCCGCAGATTTGCTGCCGAGCGTGCTCAGGATCACGCCGCTGCACTGATTCAGAAGCGCAGTCAGCTCTTCCGCGGAGCTGACGCGTTCCCCGGTGACCGGCAGTGCCTTCCGCAGCAGACGGCGGCAGGGAATCTGCTCCTGCTGACAGGCCGTGCGGATATTTTCCGATGCCTCTCTTGCATACGGATGCGTCGCGTCAATGACGAGCGCATACCGGTGTGTACGGAGCAGCGCAGCGATCTGTTCCGCGGAGCGCTTTCCGGTCAGAATGCCGACCTGCTCCGGGAGCAGCTGCGCGCCGTATTCCGTTGCGGCGGATACGTCCGCGGAGATGCCGTTTGCCGCGCAGAATGCCGCGAGCTCGCGCCCCTCTGTCGTGCCGCCGAAAATCAGAATATCAGACATCGCGGTATCCCCGCGGCGTGACCATTTTTCCGCCGATGACCTGCGTTTCGGAATTGCCGATAAAGACCGTCGTGAACATGTCCACAGCGGTATCGCGCAGCGCCGAGAGCGTCAGCACCTTGCATTCCTGGCCGTCCCGCCCCGCATTCCGGACAAAGCCGCAGACGGTTTCCGGCGGGCGGTGCTGAAGAATCAGCTCGCAGGCATGCTTCAGGTGATCCGGCCGGTGCTTTGACGCGGGATTGTACAGCACGATCACGAGATCCGCCTCTGCGGCCAGAGAAAGGCGCTTCTGAATCTTTTCGGCGGGCGTCAGCAGATCCGACAGGCTGATGACAGCAAAATCATGCGTCAGCGGTGCGCCGAGCAGTGCGCCGCAGCTGAATGCCGCGGAAACACCCGGAACGACGCGGATTTCCGCGGCCGGATAATCAGGCTGGAGCTGATACGCAAGCCCGGCCATGCCATAAAGCTCCGGATCCCCGCTGCAAACCAGCGCGGTATTCCGCAGCTCCGCGGATTCCAGTGCCGCGCGGACGCGTTCGGTTTCCTGCCGCATACCGGTCGGACAGTATTCCTTCTCCGGGAAAAACGGCCGGATCATTTGAATATAGGTCTGGTATCCGGCGATCCGTTCGCTGTCCGAGAGTGCCTGCACGGCGTCCCCGGTCATGCAGCCGCGGCTGCCGCTGCCGAATCCGACAACATATAATATCATAGCAGCTTCCTTTCAAAATCGAGTATCAGCGGCATTTCCGCAGCGGCGACCGTCACGCCGTCCGCCGCCTGCTTCCGCATGACAAGCGTTCCGCCGCTGCAAAGAACGGCACTGCGCTCGCATACGTTGTCCGCACCGGTGATGCTGCTGACAAAGGCGGATGCGGTAAAATCCCCGCTGACCTGCATCAGCTGTTCCGCAGAATAGGTATGCAGCGGCAGCTTCCGCGCCCTGCAGAATGCCAGCAGTCCGGGTTCGTCCGCTTTCAGATCCACCGTCGCAGCTGCGCAGATTCTGCGGGCATCGAGCCCGTTTGCCGCGAGCCGCGTCAGCACAGCCGCTTCGATCTCCGTACAGGATGTGCCCCGTCTGCATCCGATGCCGACGACAAGATTTTTCGGGATCAGATGCAGCGTGACCGGAAACGGCGGTTTCCTGCATTCGTTTGCAATGACAATGCCGCAGCGCGGACAGCCCTCCGCCGTCAGCGGTTTGGGGAGTGCCGGGTAGGGGAGTTCGCTGCGAAAGCCGACGTCCCCGCCCTGAATGACGGCTGCCGCGATCGCCTTGGCAGCGTCCGTGTCGGTGATAACAAGCTGATTGGCTGCTGCAAAGCTGTCCGGGGAGAAGAGCCCGCCGGTATCGGTCGCGGTTGTGATCACCGGGACGGCGCCGGTCACGGCGGCGATGCGTTCCGCGAGGGCATTCGCGCCGCCGATATGTCCTGAAAGCAGCGGGATCACGAATGACCCGCTCTGATCCATGCAAAGAACAGCCGGGTCAGTCTGCTTCGAGCGCAGATGCGGTGCGATCATCCGCACGGCGATGCCGCAGGCGCAGACAAACACCAGTGCATCGTAATCCGGAAAGAGCGCGGCCGTCAGCGCGGCAAGACTGTCGAATGCTTCGGTTTCCGCATCGGCATAGGCAGCGAAGCAGAACTGCCGGATCTCAAATTCCGGCAGCAGGGCTGCCGCAGAGGCCGCAAGCGCTTTGCCCGGCGCCGTCAGACTGATGAACGCGAGCCGCTTCATCGCTCCGCCCTCCTGAATTCGGTTTCAAATGCGGGATCATACAGCTTGGACAGCGCATAATCATCCCCCAGGAAGTCCCCGACGACGATCAGCGCGGTCTTGCGGATCTGATTGGCCGCAGCTGTTTCCGCCAGTGTCCCCACTGTGCAGCGGCAGACCTTTTCATCCGGCCATGAAGCCTTGTACACGATCGCGGCGGGCGTGTCGTTCCTGTATCCGCCCGCGGTCAGCTCTGCGGAAAGCTGCGGGAGCATTCCGGTGCTGAGAAAGATCACCATGGTCGCCTGATGCGCCGCGAGTCTGCGGATGTCCTCGCGTTCCGGAACGGGTGTGCGGCCGGCCATGCGTGTGATGATGACGGTCTGCGAAACCTCCGGCAGCGTGTATTCTGCTCTGAGCGCAGCCGCCGCGCCGCAGAACGAGCTGACGCCCGGGCAGATTTCATATGCGATGCCGCGTGCGGTCAGTCTGTCCATCTGCTCGCGGATCGCGCCGTAGAGGCAGGGGTCGCCGGTGTGCAGCCGCACGGTCATCTGACGGTTCGCCTCGGCCTGCTCCGTGACGGCGATCACCGCATCCAGCGTCATTTCCGCACTGTTATAGATCTGACAATCCGGTTTTGCATATGCAAGCAGCGCCGGATTAACCAGTGAGCCCGCGTAGATAATCACGTCTGCTTCGGAGAGCAGGCGCTGTCCGCGGACGGTGATGAGATCGGGGGCGCCGCATCCGGCACCGACAAAATAAACCATATTAAGCCTCCGTCGCCGCCTGTAAAATTGCCCTTGCACTGGCGGTTTCCAGCAGCAGCGCATGCTGATCGGAAAAGATGAACGCACCGGTTTCCGCCTCGTTCCGGACGCGCGCCGCAAGGTAACGGTCAATGCGTTCCGTCAGGACGGCCAGCGTCTGTTCAGCGGCATTGTGCTGATACAGAATCTCGAGTGCGGCGTCGGTCGTGACACAGTCTGTCAGCTGCAACAGGACGTCCCGCTGGATGCCCGCGAGCGCACCGCAGGCGATGAGCGTTTCCATTCTGCCGTCCGCAAAGGACGAGTGCGTCTGCATGATGCCGGAGCCGAGCTTTACGAGCTTTCCGATATGCCCGATCAGCAGAATGCGCGCAAATCCGAGCGAAACGCCGATATCCAGTGCCTCCCCGATGAAATTGCTGCACATGACGCAGCGTTCGGTAAGATCGGGCAGATTCATCCGGATAAACCGCTCGCTGTAATTGCCGACCGTCAGGATCAGCGTATCCGCACCGGCAGCCTTTCGCATATTCGCTTCCGCGCGGATCGTCCCGACGACCGCCGCATTGCTCATCGGTTCGACGATGCCGGTCGTGCCGATGACGGAGATGCCGCCGGTGATGCCCATGCGCGGATTGAAGGTCTTTGCCGCGACGGCCTCGCCCTCCGGTGCGGAGATCACAATGCGGAAGCCGCCGGAATAGCCGTGCTTCTGCGCTGTTTCCGTGACTGCTTCCGTGATCATTTTCCGCGGGGCGGAGTTGATGGCCGCTGCACCGACCGGCTGGTCGAGCCCCGGCTTTGTCACGGTGCCGATGCCGGAGCCGCCCTCGATCCGGACGCCGTTTTCTGCTTTGGAAACCGCCGCATAAATCAGCATGCCGCGCGTGGCGTCGGGGTCATCGCCGCTGTCCTTGCGGACGGCGCAGGATACCTGCTCCGGCGTCATGCAGATGTCGAGGATGTCCAGATGCAGCAGTACGTCCGCAGGCGTCATCAGGTCGGTCTGTTCCGTGCGCTGTCCGGAAAGCAGCATCTCTGCCGCGGCTTTGGCAGCGCCTGCTGCACAGGAACCGGTCGTAT
>JAFZBC010000357.1:0-1690 GCA_017561965.1 Oscillospiraceae bacterium | reverse complement strand
CGCCGGTTCTTTCCTTACCGCTCAGCATCCTGAGCATGCTGATAAACCACGGGTTCGATCTGCTGACAAACTGGATCCCCGCACTGTTCGGCTGATACCATGCCGGAGCTTTCGTTTCATCTGCCGGTCTTTGACGGGCCAATGGATCTGCTGCTGCATCTGATCGCAAAGCACAAGCTCAATATCCATGACATCGAAATTTCCGTCCTGCTAGAGCAGTATCTGCTCTATATGCAGCAGTGCGCGGAGCAGGATTATGAGCTTGCAGGCGAATTCCTTGCAATGGCGGCCAGGCTGATCTGGATGAAGACCGCTGCCCTCCTGCCGCGCCCGGAGGAGGCAGAAGCAGTCAAAAAAGAACTGGAGGGCGCGCTGATTGAATATTCGCTCTGCAAGATCGCCGCGGGCAATCTGCGGGAGCGGTATCTGGGCGATGTGCTGTTCGTCCGCAAGCCGGTGAGCCTGCCGGTCGATATGACCTACCGCCGGACGCATGAAGCGGCGCTGCTCGTGCAGGTCTATCAGAGCATGGGCGTCAAAAAGCTGCCGGGCGGCAGCGAAGGCAATGTCGGGGAAAAGATCCACGCTGTTGTGCAGATGCATCATCAGGTGACGAGCGTTGCCTCAAAGGTCGTTTTCCTGCTGCGGCAGTTCCTGACAAAGGAGAATGTCCGCATGGCGGATCTGTTTGAGGGGCTGACGCGCAAGACCGACCGCGTCGCGCTGTTTCTGGCTGTACTGGAGCTGACAAAATCCGGCAGAACCTGTTTAAGCGATGACGGCACAATGATCTACATGAAGGACCGTGCGGCACTGCTTGCCGGAAAACGCCAGCGCCGCCGCGAATCACAGAATCCGCTGGCCGATTCTGCGGTATATGACTAAAAAAGATATCGCTGCGCGATGATTGGGCACGGGGGCAGAAGCCCCATTCTGAATCATCGCGCAGCGATTCCTTATGATTCTCCGTTTGCGATGCGCTCGGCAAGGTCGCTCAGGTAAACCCAACGATCCATTTTCTCAGCGAGCGTCTGCGTCAGCTGCTCCTGCTTCGCGGTCAGCTCCTGTAACAGCACATAATCCGAGCTGCTCTGTGCGATCTGTGCTTCGGTTTCCGCAAGCTGCTGCTCCAGCGCCGCAATATCGTCCTCGATCGTGTCGTATTCCCGCTGCTCCTTATACGAAAACCGCAGTCTGACCGTCCCGTGAAAGACGCGCTCCTTTTTCTCCGAAGCCGCCTTCGGCTTTTCCGCTGCGGCAGCAGGGGCGCACTTTTCGGCATAGTCTGAATAATTTCCGGTATAGCGCGTGCAGATGCCGTCCCGGAACGCAAAAATCTCAGTGGCAATTTTGTCCAGAAAATAGCGGTCATGCGACACCGCGATCACAGCGCCCTGAAAATGCAGCAGGTAGTCCTCCAGAATCGTCAGTGTCGCGATATCCAGATCATTCGTCGGCTCGTCCAGCAGCAGAATGTTCGGCGCAGACATCAGGATTTTCAGAAGATACAGCCGTTTCCGCTCACCGCCGGAGAGCTTTCCGATCGTGCTCCACTGGAGCTCCGGCGTAAACAGAAACTGCTCCAGCATCTGCGCGGCAGTGACGGGCCCGTCCGGCGTCTGTACAATATTAGCCGTATCCCGGATGTATTCAATGACGCGCTGTGTGGGATCCATTTCCTCGCATTCCT
>JAFZBC010000356.1:0-1994 GCA_017561965.1 Oscillospiraceae bacterium | reverse complement strand
GACGCAAATTCCAGCAGCCTGCGGTAAACCGCATCCCGGAAATTCGCCGCGTAGAGCACCGGCTCGGTATGATCCGGCGGTGCAAGATACACACGGTCATCGTCATCCCAGCAGAACAGATCGTTCTTTCCGGTCATGGCAAAAGCGGTCAGTCCGCAGTATTCTCCGCCGCCGGCCACAGGCGGAAAAAAGTTCATCTCCGGCAGCCAGAGGTACTCCGCGCGCGCGGAATCCAGCACGCCGGAGGCATAAAGCCGGTCAAAGATTTCTCGGTTCATATCTGTATCTCAACCCTTATAACCTTATAATAAGGTATCCGGCACACGGGAACGGGTGCCGCTCTTTTCCAAAATCAAATCAGTCAACACAAACAGAAAGCCATAGTACTTCCGACCTCTCGATCAGAAGGACTATGGCTTCCTTGCATCCGCATGTTCTGCGTTATCCCGCTTCCTGATCGGGCTGCGGAATGTTTTCGCTCTGAGTGATCGCGCGCTTTTCGATTTCCGCGCCGAGCGCACGGAGCTTGCCCTCCATATCGGCATAGCCGCGCTCGATGTGGAAGATGTCCTCGATCGTCGTGACGCCCTGTGCCGCAAGTCCGGCGATCATCAGCGCCGCACCCGCACGCAGGTCGCAGGCCTTGACCGGTGCGCCGGTCAGTCTGCCGGTTCCCTCGATGACGGCGACCTTGCCGTCCACCTGAATATCCGCGCCCATTCTGCGCAGCTCATCGACATACTGGAACCGCTGCTCGGAAACGCCCTCCTTGATCATGCTGGTGCCCTCCGCAAGGCAGAGCAGTGCGGAGATCTGGGGCTGCATGTCAGTCGGGAAGCCCGGATGCGGGCGCGTCTTGATGCTGGTCTTGACGAGCGGGCCGTCCACGGAAACGCGCACGGCATCGTCAAACTGCTCGATCTTGACGCCGATCTTCTCCATCACGCTGATGATGGATTCCAGATGCTTCGGAATGACGTTCTTCACAAGCACATTGCCGCCGGTCGCAGCAGCCGCGACCATATAAGTACCGGCCTCGATCTGATCCGGAATGACGGCATAGCTCATACCGCGGAGATATTTCACGCCGCGGATCTTGATGGTATCGGTACCGGCGCCCATGATCTCGGCGCCCATGGAGTTCAGGAAGCTCGCCAGATCGACGATATGCGGCTCCTTGGCAGCATTCTCGATGACGGTCAGGCCGTCCGCCTTGACAGCGGCCAGGATCGCGTTCATCGTGGCCCCGACGGTCACGCAGTCAAAAAAGATCTGGTTGCCCTTCAGGCCGTCCTGCGTCGTAATATCGACCATGCCGCGGTCAACCTTGCACACGGCGCCCAGCTTCGTGAACGCCTTGAGGTGCTGGTCGATCGGACGGTCGCCGAGGGGACATCCGCCGGGCATGGAAACACGGCAGTATCCGAATTTTCCGAGCAGCGCGCCCATGAAATAATAGGACGCACGCATTTTTCTCGCTTTTTCATAGGGGACGCTGTAACTCTTGATCGCGCGGGTGTCGATCTCGTAGGTGTGGGGCGCAAGATATCTGACGGTCGCACCAAGCTCCCGCAGAATATCAAAGCAGATCTCCACATCGCTGATCTCCGGTACATTCTCCACGATGCAGGGCTCGTCTGCCAGAATGGTTGCAGGCAGAATCGCCACCACCGCGTTCTTTGCACCGCTGATCTCGACCTCGCCGCGCAGCTGCCGTCCGCCTTTGATGACAAATTTGTTCGGTGTGTTCACGGCATGTTCTCCTTGTTCCTCACATTGTAATTTTATAGATCCACGCAGTGCCCCGTTTTTTTTATTTGTTTCGGACACTGCAATCTTTTCCGTTTCCAAAATGACTCCATCATCCTTCATCGTTGATTCCGGCGGGATCCGAACCGATCTCCTCGCCGACCGCATTGAGCCAATGCGGTGCTGCGCCGTCATACTCCGTGACGACCGCTTTTTCGATCCGTACCGCAGACTTCGGCTTGTTG
>JAFZBC010000355.1:0-14268 GCA_017561965.1 Oscillospiraceae bacterium | reverse complement strand
GAAGATCAGCGGGTAGAGCGCATAGAGCACAAGGAGAAACGCAACATACCACACCGATTTCACGCCGAACAGCCAGAATGATGCGCCGCACCAGTTCAGCAGCATCGCGCGGAAGCTCATTTTGTCTAGGATCAGCGTTTTGATGATCCAGTACGGCAGCGACAGCATCAGCCACGGAATGACCGTTCTCGTGCAGCGCCGGAGATAAAACGGCCTGACCGCGTCGTTTTTGTGCATGGAATGGTACAGCCCGATGCCGGATAAAAACAGGAAGATCTCCACGCCGAGATAGCCGCGGTTCAGAATCGCGCGCAGCACCGGAATGCCGAGCGCCTCCACAGGATCCGCAATGCAGTGGTACAGCGTGATCCAGATGATCGCAATGCCCATGAGCTCCCTGCGGTATTTGCTGATCAGACCGGTTTCAAACAAAACGGTATCCCTCCGATCATTCATGATTATCGGTAAAAGGAAAAGCCTGAGATTGCAGACTCAGGCTTCATCGGAATGCTTCTTTTTTCGGAACAGCCGTTTCAGCAGGTGCGGAACCGGAACATGCAGATCTGCAAACATGCCGCGGTTTCTGCAATCCCGCAGAAAGCAGTTCAGTTCCATTCCCACAAACCAGAAATAGACGCAGGCATACAGCCAGATCAGGATCATGACCACACCGGTGAGCGTTCCGTAGACAAAGGAATAGCGGTTGAAGGAGCGCTCCAGAAACACGCCGTACAGCGATGCCATGCCGCGCCAGACAACCGTCGTCAGGACGGCGCCGGGCAGCTCCTCGCGGAACCGTGTTTTTCTGCTCGGCAGAAAAACGTATGACATCCAGAAGATCATGAGCAGCAAAAACGGCGTTGCAAGGTTCCTCGTCAGCTTCAGGACCAGCTCCAGCACCGTGACATTCGGCACATGCGCCAGGATCAGCGCCATGAGCTTGCTGCCGAGCGCATACATCACGATGACGGCGACCAGAATCAGGCACAGCGCAATCGTATACAGACAGCCTACCAGCCGAAGGACGGTCTGGCTGCGGCTTTCCACAATGCCGCAGGAGCTGTTGAAGCCGTTCATCAGCGCCTGAATCAAACGGGATGCCGTCCAGATCAGGAATATGATCAGCACGATTTTGGCGGAACCGATGTTTTCGTTGTAATAGTCATGCACGAGCTGCATCCCGAGGGAATGATAGGACGCCGGCAGCAGAATCTGCGTCAGCATCGTCAGGGTATCCTCTGAGAGAAACGGCAGCAGGCGGCTGGCCAGACAGACCAGCATCACGAACGGAAAAAACGAAAGCATCAGGTAAAACGTCGCCTGCGCCGCATAAGCGGAAAGATGATCGGCAGCAAAGCGTCTGCCGGTTTCGCGCAGGGCACCGGGCGCGGCGGAGAAAAAGCGGCGGATCTTCACACTGCACTTCCTTTCCTGAACCGCAGAGGGTTACGCAAAATCGTACTTATCGCTGAATTCGCTGCGGAACTGCTCAAAAATGCGCTCGTTCAGCGCGTCGTCCGTCACAGCATCATAATGCTCGGTATCCAGACCGAGATCCACAACCTCCACAATGACCACGCCCGCATCCTCGTCGTCCTCATCCTCCGGGAGCAGCACGGCGTAGGGCTTGGCATCGACAGTCACAAGCTCCAGAAACCGGAATGTGACGGAATTTCCGTCCTCATCCTCCAGGATCACAAGATCGTCATCCTCGGGCAAATCCTGTCTGATCTCATCTGCCATAAGGATCTCTCCTTTCTGTAATATAGTATTTTTTATTATAGCATGTTTTGCACAGTCTGTCAAGAAAGCTGTGCAGACAATCGCAATTTATTCATTGACTTTTTTGTATTGCTATGATATAATAGTGTAAATACGGCTGAAAAATCTGCGGTGCCGTTCTGCGCCGCATACTATATATATTGAAATATTATTATCCTGACATCCTGACAGGCCTGCCGTGACGGAACCGGCCGGTCCGCAACACGAAAGGAGAACATCACATGCTGCAAAAGGCAACCGCCCTGCTGCGAAAGCTGGATCAGACGCACCTGATCCGATATATGGAAACGCTGGAGCCGGACATGCAGTCCGCCATGGCCGCGCAGATCGCGGATCTGGATCTTTCCGTACTCAATGCGGAAAACGCCAGCGATTCCCGCGGTTATTTTGAACCACTCTATGCCACCACACTGGACAAGATTGCCGCAAACCGCGAACGCTATACCGAAACCGGACTGGAGGCCATCCGTGCCGGAAAGGTCGGCGCAGTCATGCTCGCCGGCGGACAGGGCAGCCGCCTCGGCTTTGAAAAGCCGAAGGGCACCTTCAATATCGGCCTGACCAGAGAGCTGTATATCTTTGAATGCCTGATCGGAAATCTGCTGGAGGTGACAAATGCAGCCGGTGCTTTCGTGCCGCTGTTTATCATGACCAGCGCGGAAAATGACAGCGATACCCGCGAATTCTTTGAACAGCACAATTATTTCGGCTATGACAGCAGCTATGTCTGGTTCTTTGTGCAGGAGCAGTTCCCCGCAACCGATACCGACGGCAGACTGCTGCTTGCAGGCCCCGGAAAAATCGCAACCGCTCCGAACGGCAACGGCGGCTGGTATGCCTCCATGGAAAAGAACGGGATGCTGGATGTCATCCGGGAACGCGGCATCGAATGGCTGAATGTGTTTGCGATGGACAATGTGCTCCAGCGCATCGCGGATCCCTGCTTTGTCGGCGCGGTGATCGCATCCGGCATGGCGTCCGGTGCCAAGGTCGTCGCGAAGACGGCGCCGGATGAAAAGGTCGGCGTCATCTGCCTGGAGGACGGCCGCCCCTCGATCGTTGAATACTACGAAATGACCGATGAGATGCGCTCCCGCCGCGAACCGGACGGCACGCTCTCCTATAATTACGGCGTCATCCTGAACTATCTGTTCCGCGTGGACAAGCTCGATGAAACGCTGCATGTCCGCCTGCCGCTGCACAAGGCACTGAAAAAGCTCCGGTACATGACGGAGGACGGACGGATGATCGTCCCGGAGGAGCCGAACGCCTTCAAGTTTGAAACGCTCGCGCTCGACATGGTCAAATTGCAGGAAAACTGCCTCGCCTACGAGGTGGACCGCAGCCGCGAATTCGCACCGATCAAGAACAAAACCGGCGTCGATTCCGTCGATACCGCCCGCGCACTGCTCCGCAGCAACGGCGTGATTCTCTGAGATCAAACGGCTCCGCAGAACAGCGGGGCCGTTTCCGTTTTGCGAATCAGTATGAAAACCCGACAGGCAATTCACGTAATTATGTATGAAAAAGCTACCATATGTAAAAATAGCTTGACAACATCCGGCATTCATGGTATACTAATTATTAAGAATATCTTTAAGTATTTGGCGTATGCAGGAACAAATTGATGCTGCGGAATCCGTCCGGCGGGCAGCAGCATCGTCTTTTTCGTCTGAAGCCTGCACGGAACCGCGCCATCCGCCAGTGGAGAGTTATGTCTATGTTTGAAACAATCAGAAAAATCGGTGCCGCATTCCGGCTCCCCGGAACGCTCTATACCTACGATATCATCACGAACGGCAACATCAATACGACGTACCGCGTGACCTACCGTACGGATGAGGGCAGCACCAAGGCGTATATCTTCCAGCGCATCAATACGGTCGTATTCAGCAACCCCGTACAGATCATGCACAACATCGACCTTGTCACCTCACATATCCGCGAAAAATATCCGAATGAGCGCACGCTGCACTTCCACCACACCGCCGAGGGCACGAACTATGTCTTTGACGATGACAAGTGCTTCTGGCGCGTGATGAACTGGGTGGAGTCGATCACCTTTGACAGCTGCGACGACCTCGCTGTCATTGCAGCAACCGGTGAGGCGTTCGGCCGGTTTCAGAATCAGCTTTCCGATTTTGACGGATCGCAGCTCTATGAAACCATCCCGGATTTCCACAATACCAAAAAACGTCTTGATACGCTGTTTGAGCATGCTGCGCAGGATCCCTGCGGCAGAGTGTCCGGCGTCATGGAGGAGATTGAATATATCTCGTCCGTCCGCTGGAAGGCCGGAGAGCTGTCTGTCCGCTTTGCAAACGGCGAATTTCCTGTGCGCGTGACGCACAACGACACCAAGTCAAACAATGTGCTGTTTGACCGCATCACAAAAATGCCGATCGTCGTGATCGACCTGGATACGGTTATGCCGGGCATGGCCATGTACGACTTCGGCGATGCCGTGCGCTTCATTGCCAACACCGCTGCCGAGGACGAACCGGAGATCCGCCGCGTATACTTCGACACCTCGAAGTTCCGCGCGTTCTGCAAGGGCTTTATCGGCGAGGTCAGCCGCGGGCTGACGCAGGCGGAAATCGACAGCCTCGTGCTCGCAACCTTCTCGATCACGGTGGAACTGGCTGCACGCTTTCTGGACGACTATCTGACAGGCGACAAGTATTTCAAGATCAATTACCCGCTGCACAATCTGGTGCGCGCCCGCTGTCAGCTCGCGCTTGCGAAGGATATCATGCGCAAGCAGCAGGAGCTGGAATGGATCGTGCGCGAAACCGTGAAGGAAACGGCGGAAAAATAAGATTGTATCAGTCCTTCGTACCGGGAGCCCGCTGCCTTCTGCGGCGTTCCGGTACGGATGATTTCTGTATTCCCGGAACCGTGCCCTGCCTGCGGCAGCGGTACACCCTGACTGCATGATTGAAGAGGTCTGTTGAATATGAAAGCAAAGTTCAAAAAATACGTAAGCTCATTTTCTCACCGGAAGATGCTGCTTGCGGTTGCGGACGGTTTTATTCTGATTATTGCATCGCTGATCACAAACTTTCTGCTCTCTCTCGGCGGTGCCGGACTGTCGGTCGCCGATCTGATGATTCCGATTGTCATCGGCACAATCTGCTGCTTCGCGTTCCTGTTCATCTGGGGCGCTTACAGCAAAATGTGGCGGTATTTCCGCAGCTCGGATTATCTGACCTGCGTGCTCGGCGTGGTCTGCGGCGTTTCCGCGACCTGCCTGTTTTCGTATATTCTGGACCGCGCTGTTCCGCTGTCCTTCTCCCTGCTGCACATGATCATCGCTACCATCGGCATCTGCCTGTTCCGCCTGATCTTCCGCAGGACCTTCATCGAGATTACCGAAATCGGCCATCAGGAAATCCGCTTCAAGCGCACTATGATCATCGGCGGCGGCACCGCCTGCCGGATGCTCCTGACCGAGATCAAAAACGCGAAGAAATCCCCGTATGAGGGCGACAAAGTTTCCGCGCAGTTCACCCCGATCTGCATTATTGACGACGACCGCAACAAGGTTGGCTCGGACGTCATGGGCGTCGAAATCGTCGGCACCACCGCGGATATCGAGCGCTTTGCCAAGGAAAAGGAAATCGAACAGATTATTTTCGCTGTCCCCTCTGCCGTGGAGGACGAGCGTGCGCGCGTCATGGAGATCTGCTCCAAGACCGGCGTTCCGGTCAAGATCGTGCCGTTCATCGGCAACCTGATCTTCGACGAAAAGACACCGCTGCTCCAGCAGGTGCGCGACATCAAGGTTGAGGATCTGCTCGGCAGAGATCCGATCAAGTTTGACAATGAGGACATCCGCCGGTTCATCGGCGGCAAGGTCTGTATGGTCACGGGCGGCGGCGGCTCCATCGGCTCCGAGCTGGTGCGCCAGATCGCCAAGTATCACCCGAAGCAGGTCATCATCGTTGATATTTACGAGAACAATGCCTATGAGATCCAGCAGGAGCTGGTCATGGAGTACGGCAAATCGCTGGATCTGGTCACGCTGATCGCGTCCGTCCGCGATTATTACCGCATCAATCAGATCTTCAAAAAGTACAAGCCACAGGTCGTGTTCCACGCAGCCGCACACAAGCATGTGCCGCTGATGGAAGCGTCCCCGATGGAGGCCATCAAGAACAACATCGTCGGCACGTTCAATGTTGCCTCGCTGGCGCAGTTCCACCTTGTCGAAAAGTTCGTCATGATCTCGACGGACAAGGCGGTCAACCCGACCAATGTCATGGGTGCATCCAAGCGCTGCTGCGAGATGATCGTGCAGTATCTGTCCCAGCAGCATGACGGCCGCACCGAGTTCGTCACGACGCGCTTCGGCAACGTGCTCGGCTCCAACGGCTCTGTCATCCCGCTGTTCAAAAAGCAGATCGAGCAGGGCAAGCCTGTCACAGTCACACATCCGGACGTTATCCGTTACTTCATGACGATTCCGGAGGCGGTCAGCCTCGTCATGGAGGCCGCCGCGATCGCAAAGGGCGGCGAGATCTTCGTGCTCGATATGGGCAAGCCGGTGCGTATCGTTGCACTGGCGGAAAACCTGATCCGCATGTACGGCAAGGTGCCGTATAAGGATGTGGAGATCAAGTTTGTCGGTCTGCGTCCGGGCGAAAAGATCAAAGAGGAGCTGCTGATGAATGAGGAGGGTCTGCAAAAGACCGCCAACAAGCTCATTTATATCGGCAAGCAGATCCAGATCGACTCCACGAACTTCGCCATGAAGCTGCGCATTCTGCGGGATGCCGCACTGAAAAACAACGAGAAAATCGCGGTGGACGCGCTGCATGAGATGGTGCCGACCTTCGTCACGCCGGAGGAATTCAACCGGCATGAGCTGGAAAAGCGCAATCAGCTCGACGCACAGAAAAAGGCGCAGGATAAAACACAAGGTCAGACGCAGGATGAAAATGCCCCCGAAAAGGAGCCTGTACAGAGCGTTCCGGCGCCTGTCTGAGCCCGTTCCCAACTGAACATCAACAGCCCGAAGGCGGTATAAGCTGCTTTCGGGCTGTTTTCATATCTGCACGGTTTCCCGCATAGGCTGTACGGGGAGGGATCCGTTTGAATGAGAAATACGTACCGCCGCGCGGCGGGTTTGCGTCACCGGCGGCTGTATGATCTGCGTCCGGGTTTTCGGGCTGATGCTCGCGGTGGATTTCACCGCCCCCGCGCTGCTTGCGCTGCTCTCGCTGATGCTGCCGCAGACGGCGCTGCTCCGGACACTGGCTGCCTGTCTGCTGCACGAATGCGCGCATCTGCTGACAATGGCGCTGACCGGTCAGAAGCCCGCGATGCTGCGGCTTTCGGCGGCGGGCATGCTGCTGCAAATGCAGGCACCGGCACTCTGTCCGGCAGGCGTCTTTGCAGCGATCCTCTGTGCAGGGCCTGCTGCAAATCTGCTGGCAGCCGGACTGCTGGATCTGTGCGGCAGTCCGGAAAGCGCCGCGGCCAATCTCTCGCTGGCGCTGTTCAATCTGCTGCCCTGCCGCAGCACAGACGGCGGCTCGCTGCTGTATACCCTGCTGGAGCAGAAGTTTATCCGCAGCAGACCGGAGCTTCCCGCGAAGATTTTGTTAGGGATGTTTCTGCTGACCGCGGGTGCGCTTGCATGGGCAATGCATCTGGCAGGCATCCGGAATCCGTCGCTCTGGGGAATGCTCCTGTTTATGCTGGCGGCAGAGCTGGCAGGCGGCTGAAAAAAACGGTATCTCCGCCGGGGAGATACCGTTTCAGGTTGAATCTGCTTATCTGTGCGTGAGCTCGATATACGTCACGCCTGCGCTGCTCTTGCGGTAGTAGAGCATCAGGAATTTCGCAATATCGCGCTGTGCGGCCTGCGAATTGGCAGAGGAGCTGACTGCCGCGCCGACAACGGCACCGACCGCCGCACCGAGCGGTCCTGCAACCAGAAGTCCCGGCAGCGCGCCGACGACACCGCCGCCGATGACGTCACCCGCCTTTTTCTCATAAAATTGCTTTGCGCCGCCCTCAAGCCGGATGACAGTTTCATCCCTGAGAACAGCCGCCTCCAGTTCGGAATACGTGCTGACAGTTACCATAGTCATGTCCTCCTTTGCTGTTGTCGCCGGCCTCTTTCCGCCGGCTTGTTCATATTATACAGCAAAAATATAGGTTTGTCAAGACTGTGCGAAACGCGAAAGCAGCCAATCGTGGCGTTTTATCAAAGTGATATCTATACAAGATCATAAAAATATGATATGATAAAGCTGAATGATGTGACGCGGCGGCGCGGGATGTCGTCAGTATGTTCAGAGGACAGTTCTCACCGCGCGGAATACCAAAAACGGGAAGTGATATTATGCAGACCATCGAAGACAGCGAGATCGTACAGCTGTTTGAAAAACGCGACCAGCGTGCG
Organism: Oscillospiraceae bacterium; assembly: GCA_017561965.1. Taxonomy (GTDB): domain Bacteria; phylum Bacillota; class Clostridia; order Oscillospirales; family Ruminococcaceae; genus Firm-04. The sequence continues at coordinate 6,074 of JAFZBC010000355.1, read as the reverse complement.
ATTCGGGAAACCGAACAGAAATACGGCAGGCTCGGCATCCGCATGGCGGCCGGTCTGACCGGCAGTCAGCAAGATGCCGAAGAATGCCTGAATGATGCGCTCATGCGGCTCTGGAACAAGATCCCGCCCGAAAAGCCGGAAAGCCTCGGCGGATTTTTCATGACAGTCTGCCGCAGACTGGCACTGGACAGGCGAAAGGCACAGAACCGCGAAAAACGCGGCGGCGGGCAGACGGAGCTCGCATTTGAGGAGCTCTCCGAATGCATCGCATCGCAGGAACACCCGGAGGAGCAGTATGATAAGCGCGCACTCAGCGGCGCGATCAGCCGCTTTCTCGATACGCTGCCCGCAGAGCAGCGCGTCATGTTCATTCTGCGGTACTGGTCATGTCTTTCCGTGCAGGAGATTGCCGCGGAATGCGATGCGAGTGACAGCAAGGTCAAGATGACGCTGTTCCGCACCCGGAACAAGCTGAAAGAATATCTGGAACAGGAGGGATATCTGTGAACGAGCAGGATTTTTTTGAGATCATGGACGGCCTGCCTGCGCGTCAGATCGCGGAGGCGGCAGAATGGAAATACCGGCACGGAAAGGACAACGGCAACGAGATTGACACAATCCTGTCATCCGATACGATGCCGGAAAAAATCATCCTCCGGAACACGCAGCCGGAATCCGACAAAACCGCGGACGAGCCTGTTATGATGCATGCACAGCCCCGCGCGGAAAAGCAGTCCCGCGTGATCCGTTCCGCAACGGCAGGGCTTGCAGCGGTCGCGGCGGTCTTTGCGCTGATTTTCGGCGGCATTGCTTTGAAGCTGCACCGCGATAACACGGAGATTGAAGCATCCATGCCCGGCACGGTACTCACGGAAGTCAGTGATGCGCAAACCACCGGCACCGATCTTGCCGCCCTGACCGTGGCACCGACCGGCGATCTCACAACTGCCGAAACCACAACCGTCACCTTTGCGCCGTCCGAAAAACCGGTTCCGCAGAAGCCGGATGCCAGCGTTGCCGCAGGCGAACTGAATTTCCTCGGCGGACACGGTCTGCTGCGGCCTGTGATTGCGGAGGGTGAGCCAAGCATTTTGCAGGACGACGATTATTTATATCTGTACGGCAGCGAACGGATTCGGAAATCCGGGCTGGATGCGCGCAGCCAGCCGGCCATATCCCTCATCTGTGGTCAGTTAAACTGTGAACACAATTCTGAAGATTGCCTGCTGTACAAATACGGCACCAGAAACCTGATGTGCAGCGGCGGGGAGATATACTATCTCGACCGGTCAACAGAATCCCTGATGCCGGGCTATGCCGGCGGACTGAACCGCATTTTATCCGACGGCACTACGGAGCCGCTGCATCCGCAGAAAAAATTCAGCGCTGATGACGAAAGCAGCGGAAAGATCATCGGAAGCACCTATTATACGCATGTCACGCGCCTCGGGGATACCGGGATCTATTATCTGAAAAACTACGGGCAGGCATATTCTGCCAAAACCCCCGACGACGCTGTGACATACGGCGCGCCGATGCTGCTGAACAGCCGCACCGGAGAAACGCTCACGCTGCAGCTCGGAGCAGAACGCTATGGTATCATAGACGATGATTACTCTGTTGATTACGCTGTGATGTATGATGAGGCATCGGAGCATCTGTTCATGAGCTTATTTGATCCCACCGGGTATAATAATGCCATTGCAGAGATCGATATTTATACAGGCAAGATCCTGGAGGAATATCACACGTCGGAAACGGAAACTGAGCTTGTCAGCTGGTTTGTAAAGGATCATCAGCTGCATTTTCTGGGACAGTCGCAGAAAGACCGGTATCAGATCAACTGGTATGTCCGCGACATGGATACGAAGGAATGCAAAGTGATTCTGGAGGACTGCGGGCTCAATTCCTTCGCGTACTGTGACGGCAGAGTATACGCCACGCATCATGAGAGTGTCGGAAACGACGCCGTATACAGCTATGCGCTTGACGGCACGGATATGACTGTTCTTGCGGAATCCGGTAATTCGTTTAATTCGCTCATGCCGATTGCTGATCCGGACTGCATCGTGCTGGAATCCAATACCGGCAGCCAGTATATCCTGATGACCGGCGAAATCTTCCGGCTGTTTTGAGGCGGCTTCAAAAATCTGTATACCCAAACGGAAGGCTCCTTACCTGCACGAAGCAGATAAGGAGCCTTTTCCCCCTCCGAATTTCCCCCTAAGTGAATGTCATTTCTTCTCTGCGGCGGACGTTCTGCCGCTTTCGGATTTCCGGGATTCCCGGACTTCGATTGCAAGCCTTTTCGCAAGTGCAGGCTGCTTTTTCAGACGTTCCGCCAGACGGATCGACAGCAGCCGCTCTCTGACGTACATCATAACTCACATCTCCTCTTCGGTATCCTCAGAGAACTGTACCTCGTAGTAATCGCTCACGCCGGAGGCCGTCAGAATATCGCTGAGCACGGCCTTCGCGTTAGCTTCTGCATCGGAGAGCAGCGTGCCCCTGGCAATGGTCTGGCTCTCCTGCTCCTTCATCACCGCGCTGATCTTATCGGTGAATTCCGCCGACGAAATGCTGCCGGTCATAAAGCTGAGCAGCCCGTTATCCTCGCGGAATTTGATATTCTCCAGATCGACGGTCTGCGGCATGATGACCGCATCCGGCACGGTGATGTAAATAATGTTCTGCTCCTTGTCGAGCGCGTATGTGACCTCTGACAGCTCAATGCCTGCGGAAATGGTTCCGGTATAGGTGAACGTCAGCTTCTTTTCTGCGACGCCCCACCAGTCTTTTGTGCCCTTGGAAATGGTCACATCCCTTGAGTAGTCTTCCTCAGCCGTCACGAGTTTGCTGGCGTTCCGCATGACATCAAAAATCTGCACGGACTTGACGCGGGCTTCGGCCTCCGCTTCCATATCATGCTTGGTGATATAGCTTTGCAGATTGGCATTCTCCGCTTCCAGCGCTTTTGTCTGCGCCGAAAGGTGATAGATGTACGCGCCGGAGCCGCCGACTGTTCCGATGCCGAGCATTGCTGCAAGGATCATGGCGGTTGTTTTCATTGGCATATCCTCCTTTGAACTTCAGTATTTTTTGAGAACGATCCCGGTGAAAAGATCGGAGCGCAGTTTTGATAGTCTGCCTCTCATGTCTGTATTATACCAGATTCAAACGGAAGAATAAATGACAAGTTCAGCGGATTACGCCGGGTTATTTTGCTGACAGCAGAAAAATAAAAAGGTATCGCTGCGCGGATGCTATTAAAGAATGGGGACCTCTGATCGCCCATGTTTCGCAAAGCGAAACTGTGCAGTTTGCCTACGGCAAACGTGAGGTCCCCAAGCCCGCCGAGCTCTTGAAGGCTGGGGAGTTTCGCGCTCTGCGGAGCGCGACGAGGGCGCTGCCCTCGACCCGCGAGCTTTTTGAAAAAAGCTCGACCAAAAAATTTTATTTTAGGTGTTTCGCAGATTTACCGACAAACTGAGGGGACGCCCTGCGATAGAAGGCGTCCCCTTTCTTGGTTCACTGTTCAGAACATAAATTTGACTTTTTTCTTGTCCGGCTTCTGATTCAGCAGCACAAACGACGTCTGCGACTGGAACAGTGCGCCCTGCAAATGCGTGATCCGGCGGATGCTGTGCAGCTGTCCGCGGAGCTGCGCGACAAGGTGCTCCTGGTCGCCGTTCGGATACAGCGTCAGCAGCGGCTCGCGCCCGAACCGGAAATGCGTTTCCAGACCGGCGATCTGATCCGTGACCAGCACCCGCCCGAGTTTTCCGACCGCCAGATGGGCGCCCTCCAGCGTTGCAAGCGTGACAGTGCCGTCGTCCTCAAACTGCAAATACAGCGGATCCTTTGACACCACAAACGCCGTGCCGAAGCTCTTGAGCCAGTACGGATGCCGCTCCTCCCAGACCGGCAGCGTCATGTCATTCAGATCACGGTCGAATGCCGCCAGCAGCGCCGAACAGTTGACGATCGAGCAGATCAGGCGCTCCCGGATCGACTGCTCCCGCGCAACCTCATCGTCATCGAGCACTGCGTTCAGATGTTCTGCGCCGGACAGCGCCAGCGCATTGCAGATCTCGGTCAGGCGGCCGGGCTTCCACTCTCTGCCCGCGACAGGTACGCCGCCGTGCAGCAGACCGGTATACAGCTCATACGGCACTGCCTCGGATTCTGCCGCGCGCTTAGCCCATTCCGCAGCCGCGGAGAATTCGGAAAGCTGCACGCCATCCGGCATCCAGAAGATCTCAGCGGCGCGTCCCTCGTAGCGCCGGTGCGCGGTACCGTACCGCGAAAAATACGTCAGACCGCAGCAGTGCGGCGGACAGCAGATATCCGCCAGAAAATGCAGTGCGCGGGAAAGGCTTTTCATTGCGGGATAAAACTTTCCGGCTCTGTGCAGTGCCAGCGCCGCGCGGTATTCGCTGTCCAGCATGGTCAGCGGAGAGGGTGCCGCCGCGCCGCGTCCGTTGCAATAGCCGCCCAGCACCGGATGGCAGTTCAGCTGTGTGCCGTCCGGCTTGACGGCGCAGTAATAATGCAGGCCGCGTCCCTGCTGACGGTCACCGATCTGGTCGGGGGCTGCTGCTTCTCCGATCATGGCCTCTGCATCCCCGGCAGAAAAGCGTCCGGCTGCCGGATGCGATGTCTGCTCCAGCAGGAGCAGCGCCGCCCGGACAATGCCGCAGTGTACGGAAGGATATAAGTGCTTATCAAGCTTTGACAAATTCCAGGACTCCCTTTCTGTCTGTATCTCACTTATCATACCATATTTGCGCAAAAAATGCAAGTGCATACAGCAGCAGACAGAGGTATCGCTGCGCGATGATTCATAATGGGGACTCCGTCCCCAAGCCTCTGCCGGGGATGTATCCCCGGACCCCATTATATATAAAGAATGTATTTGCTGCGTAACTTTAAAATGAGATGTTTCAGGGACACTGTCCCTTTGGCGGGTTTGGTGAGTTTGCGGTGCAAACTCACAGCGAAGCGGGCGAGCGTCCCATTATAAATCTATCGGAGATACCGCAGACAAAAAGGGCGCTGACTGTTACATCAGCGCCCCTGGAAAAATTAGTGTTCCTCATGGAAGAAGTACGGCAGTATATCGTAGATATAGTGGCGGACATGTCCCCACCAGTGCTCCTTGCCGTCCACGACCATGTAGAAGAAATTGCCCTGCGAAAGATCCGAGGTTTCAATAAAATGATTGTCCTTCCGCAGCTCGTTCATCAGCGGAGTCATCTGCGGCTGTGCCATGTCATTGGAGCCGGTCGCACCCATGATGAAATATTCGTTCTTTTGCAGGCCGGCCTTATCAATCGCGCCGGTGATCATCTGCGCCTGTGCCTGGCTCGACAGATTGTTGACCTTGTATTCGCCGGAGAGCGGCATGTAATATGCAATGATGTCAAGATCGTTCAGGAACACGCCCCATGTGGAAACAGAGCCCATCGAGAAGCCGCCGTATGCGCGGTGATAGCGCGAAGCCTGAATATCCTCCTTCGAGGTCGATTCCGCATACGTGGAATATTTGCCCTCCACATAGGGGATCAGGCGGTCGCGCAGCTCGGAATAGAACTGATCCGCGCCGGTCTGGTTCCATGTCGGCGTGACCACAATCAGCGGCTCCAGCTCGCCGTTTTCGATCATGTGGTCAAAGATGTTCTGCATCATGGTATCATCCTGATGGAACAGCGTTCTCTCGTCCTCGCCGCCGCCGTGCATCAGATAGAAAATATTGTACTTCTTGCTCTCGTCATAATCCGGCGGCAGATACACATAGCAGGTGTTCGTGCCCTTGGGTCCCTGATAATGCTCCTCGATCACCTTGCCTGGATGCGAGGACTGGCTCAGATATACGCGCTCGTCAAAGCTGTGATACGTCAGCGGCTTGTATTCATAGGGCTCGACCGCGGGCTTGACAGGCTCCGGATATTCGGTCAGCTCCACGGTCAGGAACTTCTGGAACCAGTGCAGATCATCGGCGTCCACCTTGCCGCTCTGATCCACGTCCGCTGCGCGGAGCATCGTCTTGTTCGGGAAGTCTTTGCCTGTGTACT
>JAFZBC010000047.1:0-5013 GCA_017561965.1 Oscillospiraceae bacterium | reverse complement strand
AGCAGCTGAATGATCTCCGCGGAGTTTTTGCTGTCGAGGTTGCCGGTCGGCTCATCCGCAAGCACCACCGCAGGCGAGGTGAACAGTGCCCTGCCGATCGACACGCGCTGCTGCTGTCCGCCGGAAAGCTGCGAGGGCAGATGCCGCCGCCGCTCGGTCAGCTCCAGCTTGTCGAGCAGCTTCAGGAGCGCCTCGCGGTCGGGCTTTCTGCCGTCCATGATCAGCGGCAGCGTGATGTTTTCCTCCGCGGTCAGCACGGGAATCAGGTTGTAGAACTGATAGATCAGCCCGACCTGCCGCCGCCGGAAGATCGCCAGCTTTTTTTCAGCCTGCGCATAGACGTCCTGCCCGTCCAGATACACCTTGCCGGAGGTCGGCTTGTCCACGCCGCCGAGGATATGCAGCAGCGTCGATTTTCCGGAGCCGGACGGGCCGATCACGGCCGTCATCTGCCCCTTCGGCACCGTGAAGCTGACGTCATCCAGTGCGCGCACTTCGGTTTCGCCCTTGCCGTAAATTTTGCTGAGATGTTCGATTGTCAGAAATTCCATTGCGGATCCCTCCCCTTTGTTTGTGTCTTTATGATAGCACAAAAATCTCTCTATTCCGTGACATGCAAATTACAATTCTGTCACTTTCGGGAAAAAACAGGGGAGATCAGGCATTCCCCGTCTGATCTCCCTGTTCCTGCACATATGCAAGCAGCGCATCCCGTTCATTCGGCAGACTGCCCTCTATCACCGCATCCAGCAGCCGGTTCAGCATCGCCCCGACGGCTCTGCCCTCCGGAACGCCCGCTGCAAGCAGATCGCTGCCTGAAACGGCAAGCTGTTTCAGGCTCATGCAGGCATCCGCCGCCCGGAGTGCCGCGAGCATCGCAAGCAGCCGGTCGGATTCTGCGATCCGCTCCGCACGGTGACAGGCCGCCTGTGCGGTCACATCCGCCTTATGCAGGAGCAGGAGCTGCTCCGCCGCATCCATGCCGATCTGCGACACGATCCGCTTGATCTGCTTTTCCGTGCCGTTCATGACAAGATCATGCTTTTCCACGAGCAGCAGCACGCGGTCAAAGCGTTTGCGGTCGCATTTCATCGCTTTGAGCGCCCGCTTCGCAATCTCAACGGAAACTGTTGCGTGCCGGTAAAAATGTCCGCCGCGCGCGTCCTCGGTGAAAACATGCGGCTTGCCGGTGTCATGGAGCAGCGCCGCCCAGCGCAGCACCGGCTCCGGCGGACAGGCAGCGACGGTTTTCAGTGTGTGCGTATACACGTCGTAGTCATGGTGCGGATTTCTCTGATCAAAGCCGTACATCGGCTCCAGCTCCGGCAGCACGGTAAAGAGTACCTCTGCAAATTCGGTGAGCACGCGCTCAGCCGCCGTGCCGCAGAGCAGCTTTGTCAGCTCCGTGTCAATGCGCTCCGCGGAGATGTGGTGCAGCAGCGTTTTCTGCATCCGGACTGCCGCTGCGGTCTGCGGATCGACCGCAAAATCCAGCACGGACGCAAACCGCATCGCACGCAGAATGCGCAGGCCGTCCTCCTCAAAGCGATCCTGCGGATTCCCGACGCAGCGGATCATGCGGCATTGCAGATCGTCCGCGCCGTGGAACGGATCAATCAGCCCGCGCTCGGGGTGATATGCCATTGCGTTGACCGTGAAATCCCGCCGCGCGAGGTCGTCGGTCAGCGAATCGGTGAACGTGACCGAATCCGGCCGCCGGTGGTCGGCATAAACGCCGTCGATGCGGTAGGTCGTGATCTCGATCGGCATGTGATCAATGACGACCGTGACCGTCCCGTGCTGCAAGCCGGTTTCGATCACATGAAAATCACGAAAGCATGCGCAGATCTGCTGCGGCTTTGCATTCGTCGTGCAGTCCCAGTCATGGGGTTCGGCACCGCGCAGCGCATCGCGCACGCAGCCGCCGACGACAAAAGCCTCAAAGCCTGCCGCATTCAGCCTGTCCAGCGCGGTCTGCACCGGCGCAGGCGGGGTAATGTGAAACTGTGTCATAATACTCATCCTTATTCGTCTGACCGCGTTTTCCCGCCGTTCGCATCGGCAGCATTCTGCTGGATCCGCGCGATGACAGCTTCTCGTTCGCGGTGTCGGCGGACGGCCGCAATGACCGCATAAACCGGAATCGCAATGAGCAGGAGCAGTACCAGCAGAATCCCCTCAGCAGTCAGCATCTCCGCAGCCGGATTCCAGTCGTCGCCCACTGTTATGTCATAATGCGCATCGGATCCGTCCGCAGAAAACGGAATCTGCGGGCTCACCGGCGTAAAATGGGAAACGGCTTCTGCGGGGCCGGTCACGCCGAGCACGGTGCCGTCCTGACTGACATACGCAATGCGGAAGGACGGAATCCGCAAAAACTCTTTGCCCCTGCTGAATCTGCCGTCCTTTGTATGACCGCTGAGTGCCAGCACCGTTGTCAGCCTCCGCTGATCCGGCGTATCCGGCAGCTCTATCCGCTGTGCATAGCCGTAATGCAGCGACGCGCTGACGTAATTGTCCTTGTTATACCGGAAAATCTCACTGTTCTCCGTGATGTCCGCACCGGAAAGCCGCACGCCGGTATCCGGTACGCGCAGCTTATCCTTTTCTGGCAGCTGCACGAGAAGATCAGCATAACAGGTCCCCTCCGGCACGTTTTGCGCGGAGATCTGCACCTCAGTCTGAAATTCCTGCTCGGCACGGAATCCGGCCCAGACAGCGGTTCCTGCCATAAACAGCACGATGCAGAGCAGGAGCGTCAGCAGTCGGATCGTTTTTTTCTTCATGTGATCTCAATCTCCGTCGGTGAACATCAGGTCGATCTGTCTGCCGTCCTCGGGAATGACGGTCTGCGGGAAGATGCGCTGCACATCCGGAAGATACTCCTTCGGATTCGGCAGCGAGGGCGAAAAATGCGTCAGCCAGAGCCTTTGTGCATTGCAGTCCCGCGCGATTTCCGCGGCCTCGGAAAACATCATATGCTTGGTTTCGATCGCCTTTCCGAGCTTCTCCGCCTCGCCGTACATGCCCTCCAGAATCAGCAGATCCGCACTGTCGGCATATTTCAGAATCGCCGGAACCGGCCGCGTATCCGTGCAGTAGGTCACGGTCAGACCGCGCCGCGGCGCACCGAGCACCTGCGACTGATGATAGGTCGCACCGTCCATTTCGACGGTTTCCTGCTTCTGGAGCAGTCCCCACGCCCGGAGCGGAATCCCCGCAGCTCTGGCGCGCGCCGGATCAAATTTTCCGATGCGCGGCAGATGCATCCGGAACCCGTAACACGGCATGGTATGCTGCACAGCAAATGCCGTGATCTCCAGACCGGCAGCCTGCATCGTAAACGAATCGCCCTCAAACTCTGTAAATTCCAGCGGAAACGGCAGTTCCGGCGCGATGACGCGCAGTCCCTCGACCGTTCTGCGGAGCCCGCGCGGCCCCGCGAGCATCAGCGGCTCGGTGCGCCCCTCCAGTCCCATGGAGAGCAGCAGCCCCGGCAGTCCGCTGATATGATCCGCATGGTAATGCGTAAAACAGAGCAGATCGAGCTTCTGCACCGAGCGTCCGGCACATTTCAGCGCAATCTGCGTTCCCTCTCCGCAGTCGATCAGCACGCCCTGTCCTTCATTGCGGATCAGGCAGCTGGTCAGCCAGCGGCTTTTCATCGGCATGGTACCGCCCGTGCCGAGCAGTGCAACATCCAGCATGGTTTCTCCTTTTCTGTATTCACATGCAGCATGGCCGAAAGCATTCCGGCTTATTCTTCGATTCTGTCAAGAAAATCCCGGATGATCTCTGCCACATCATCCGGACGCTGGTCATAAATGCAGTGGATGCCCGGCAGCAGCACCAGCCTGCAGTTTCCCATTTTGTCAAGATATGGCTGCAATACGGTATCACGGAGTTTTTTCGGATAGTCCATATCATACATGCTTTCTGAAACAGGCGGCTGTTTTCTGCCTGTAAATGCACAATCCTGCCTGTCCCACGCCAGCATTTCATCTATTTCTTCCTTGGTCTGAAATCCCCAGCCTGCACAAATATAGACCTTTGGTACGTCATTGGTCTTGATCGCATCAAAAGCTGTATTGCATATTTCATTCATATGCAATTCTTCATAGGTGACAGCATGATTGAAGGGATTGTGCAGATTCAATGCTTCGGAATACGTCCGCTGTTCATCCGAATAATTCAAGCCGGGAATGACGGACTTTAACAGAACCGGCTTCGCAAGTCTGACCAGTCCCATCCGATTCGCAAGGATACCGATCTGATCCGCAGCTGCCGTGCTTTCAGCTGTTTCCATATCGGTATCATGGCTGAGCTGTGTTCCGTCCAGAAACACGACACCCTCAATTCCTTCAGGGTATTTGCTGACCCAATATGTCGCATAAGCACCGCCCAGAGAATGCGGAAGCAGGATATACGGCGCCTCGATTCCGGCATTTTTCAGCGCAGTCCGGTACTGATCGACGACCGTTTCAACCGTCTGCGGTGTTTTCGTATCATCGCTGAGTCCGTAGCCTGCACGGTCAACGACTGCGATTCTGTTCTCTTCCGCAAACCCGCCCATAAGACGATCCATTCTGATGCTGTAATCATATACACCAAAGCCGGATAATCCCACAAATGTGTGCCCGCCGCTTTGGTTTCCGAAATCATATACATTCAGGGAACAGCCGCCGGCAGAAACAGGATGATAATACCCTGCTTCGGTCAGCATCCGCTTTTCTTTTGCGTTCAGAATTTGATTGATGAAAAATGTCATTGCCAGGAACAGAATGAAAATACAAATGATGATCCCGAGGACTTTTTTTCTTCTCTTTGCCTTTTCCGGTTTCATCCGTTCATCCTCCTCACGGATGCAAAAATCTTCTTTCTGTATGCTTATTTCAGCAGCCCTTCCTCAGAAGCACTCTGAATCAGGGCAAACACAAAATCGCTGAGCACCGCAGAGCCCTCGCGGACGATCTGATTGCGCTGCTCGACCTGCTCCCGCCTTGTACCGTGCGT
>JAFZBC010000354.1:0-3894 GCA_017561965.1 Oscillospiraceae bacterium | reverse complement strand
CCCCATGATCAATCCATCGGAGATACCTATTTCCCCGCAATGTCGATGACGCAGTATTCGCTGATACAGCCGGTCTTGAACGGGATCGCCCATCCCGAGGCACCGGACGTCACGATAAACTGCGTGTTTCCGCGCATTTCCGTTCCGTAAACGCGGTCATTCGCACCGATTGCCAGCCCGATCAGTCCGGCCGGGAACAGCTGCCCGCCGTGCGTATGTCCGGACAGCACGAGGTCCGCACCCGCTGCCGCTTCTGCATCATAGTCGTTCGGCTGGTGATCCAGCATGATGATGTACTTTGACTGATCCAGCGGTTCTGTCAATTCCTGCGCGGTTTTCCGGTCTGAATCGTAACAGTCGCGCCGCCCGCAGATATAATACTCGTCCGCAATCTCCGCAGTTTCGTCATACAGAATCTTCACGCCGTTTTCCGTCAGTTCAGCGGCCAGCTCATCATCGGTGAAGTCACGGTAATGGAAATAACCGCGGTCGTGATTGCCGTAAACATAAAACACGCCGTATTCCGTGCTGAGCTTTCCGAGCGCTTCGCATGCGGCAAGCATATCCGCTTTTTCGCTTTCGTCATCGACGAAGTCGCCGCAGATCAGCACCAGATCGGGATTTTCCTGCTGGATCCGGCTGCAAAGCGCGGTGAATTTTTCACCGTTGAGCGTCAGGCCGAGATGCGTGTCCGCCAGCATGACCGCACGCAGATGCGCGTCCGGCGCCAGCTTGTCCGAGCGGACAGAATATGCTGTCCGGTAAATGTGATGCGCAAAATACCAGCCCGCACCGAGGACTGCAAACGTCAGCAGAAGCGCCGCGCCGCCTGCATAATTGCGCGTGCGTTCCTTTTTCCGGATCTTCCGGATGATCCATGCGGTCAGGTCACAGAAAATCCAGATCACCATGAAGTAAATGATGAGCACAGGCATGGTGTACCGGTTGAACAGGAACGCGGTGCTGAGAATGCCCGCAGCCAGCAGTGCGGCGATTATCCATGACAGCAGCTTATGCTTCTGCCCGAGCTGCTCCAGACAGCGGAACCGGTGAAACCGGCTCACAAGATAAATGATGCCGACAAGGGCGGTCAGCGCCACCGCAATAAAAATTTTCACCCACACAATTCGTATCCGTCCTTTTGATTTGATTCCGTCAGCACGCTCCCGCGCGCATATGTATTCCTGCGCCGTCCGCCGGAGGGATCGTTAATCCCCTGCAATGTCGATGACGCAGTATTCACTGATGCAGCCGGTCTTGAACGGGATCTCCCATCCGGATGCGCCGGATGATACAATAAACTCCGTGTCTTCGCGCTTTTCCTCGCCGTATAAGCGATCGGTTTCACCGAGCACAACGCCGAGCTGTCCGGCCGGGAACACATGCCCGCCGTGTGTGTGTCCGGCCAGTACAAGATCCGCACCTGCTTCCGCCTCCGCCTCAAAATCCTTCGGCTGATGATCCAGCATGATGATATACTTTGACTTGTCCAGGGGCGTGGTCAGATCCTGTGCGGATTTCCGCTGATCGTAAAAGTCGCGGCGTCCGCAGAGATAAAACCGATCTCCGATCTCCTTGGTTTCGTCTATCAGAATCGTCACGCCGTTGTTGAGCAGCGCGTCGATCAGATCGTCGTCGCTGAAGCTGCGGTAATCGACAAACGGATCGTGATTTCCGTAGGCAAAATATGTGCCGTATGTCGATTGGATCTGCCCGAGCGCACGGCTTGCAGCGATCAGATCCTTTTTCTTGCTGTCGTCATCGACATAATCGCCGCAGAGCAGCACCAGATCAGGCTCCTCCTTCTGGACCCGTTCGCAGAGCGCTGTGAATTTATCGCCGTCGAGTGTGTTGCTGAGATGCGTATCTGTCAGCAGAACCGCCCGCAGATGATCATCCGGTGTCAGCTTGTCCGACCGGAAGGAATACGATGTCCGGAAAACATGATGCATACTGACCCAGCCGCCGGTGAGGAGCATCAATGTCAGCAAAAGCGCTGCGCCTCCCGAGTAATTGAAGGTGCGCTCTTTTTTGCGGTACTTCCGGATGATCCATCCGACCAGGTCACAAAAGAGCCAGATCAGCACGAGATGAATGATGATCAAAGCCATCGTATACCAGTTGAAGACAAGTCCGCTGCTCAGAATGCCTGTGACAAGCAGTGCGGCCAGCAGCCACGAAAGCCGCTTCTGCTTTTTCGAAAGCTGTTCCAGAAAATAAAACCGGTGAAACCGGTCCACAAGATAGATGATGCCGATGAGTGCAAGTGCCGCTGCCAAAAGAAATACCTTTGTCCACATGTTTGATATCCAACCCCGTTTCGTTCTGAATTTTATCCCGCTGAACTGTATACTATTATACATGCTCCGCCCGGCAAAGTCAACCGTACAGACGGCATATTTTTCCGGCCGCGCGCATATATATCCCTGTGGAGCCGGTTTCTGCAGAAACAGCTGTTTCTGACTGCACAACATTTTCCGGTTATCAAACATAAAACTGTGCAGATATACAAAGAATGTGAAAAGATAAAGAAAACCCTTGATTTTTTTCCAAAACATGGTACAATAGATTTAGCACTCAAAGAAACAGAGTGCTAAATTCTCCGCAGGAGAGTGCCAAAATTACGGTGACGGCGTGTTCCGTCCCCGAATATAGAACAGGAGGAACCTATCATGACTATCAAACCTTTGGCTGACAGAGTCGTCATCCGCATGACGGAGGCTGAGGAAACCACAAAGGGCGGCATCATTCTGACCGCTTCCGCACAGGAAAAGCCGCAGGTCGCAGAGGTCGTTGCAGTCGGTCCCGGCGGCGTTGTGGACGGCAAGGAGATCACCATGCACGTCAAGGTCGGCGACAAGGTGCTGCTGAGCAAGTATGCAGGCACTGAGGTCAAGCTGGACGGCGAAGAGTTCACAATCGTCAAGCAGAACGATATTCTCGCAATCGTTGAGTGAGCAGCATCCGCAGGGAGCTGATGCACGATGATACCGTTCCGGCGGGCAGCCGGGTTTATGAAAGGAGCTAATTCATTATGGCAAAGGATCTGAAGTACGGCGAGGAAGCAAGAAAGGCGCTTCAGGCCGGTATTGACAAGCTGGCAGATACTGTGAAGATCACGCTCGGCCCGAAGGGCAGAAACGTGGTTCTGGATAAAAAGTTCGGCGCACCGCTCATCACGAATGACGGCGTGACGATCGCAAAGGAAATCGAGCTTTCCGATCCGTTTGAGAACATGGGCGCACAGCTCGTCAAGGAAGTTTCCGTCAAGACGAACGATGCAGCAGGCGACGGCACCACCACCGCAACGCTGCTTGCACAGGCAATCGTCCGTGAGGGCATGAAGAACATCGCAGCAGGTGCAAACCCGATGATCCTGAAAAAGGGTCTGGATAAGGCTGTGAACACCGCAGTCGAAACCGTCAAGGCAAACTCCAAGGCAGTGGACGGCTCTGCGGATATCGCAAGAGTTGCAACCATTTCTTCTGCGGATGAAACCATCGGCAAGCTGATCGCTGAGGCGATGGAGAAGGTTTCCAAGGACGGCGTCATCACCATCGAGGAGTCCAAGACCGCTGAAACTTACAGCGAGGTCGTGGAAGGCATGCAGTTCGACCGCGGCTATGTCAGCCCGTACATGGTCACGGATACCGACAAGATGGAAGCTGTCTATGACGACGCATTCCTGCTCATCACGGACAAGAAGATTTCCAGCATTCAGGAAATCCTGCCGCTGCTCGAGCAGATCGTCCAGAGCGGCAAGCGTCTGGTCATCATCGCAGAGGACGTTGAGGGCGAGGCTCTGACCACGCTGATTCTGAACAATCTCCGCGGCACATTCAAGTGCGCAGCGGTCAAGGCACCGGGCTTCGGTGACCGCCGCAAGGAAATGCT
>JAFZBC010000004.1:0-4246 GCA_017561965.1 Oscillospiraceae bacterium | reverse complement strand
GTCCGCGGCCTGCTCCGCACGCATCTGCTGCGCGATCATTTCATTCCGGCACAGAAAGTCCGCGGCATTCTGCATATCGGCCGACGCTGCTGCCGCGGGCGCAGGCGCCTGCTGCGGCGCTTTTTTGCCGGTCATCACATCGTACTGTTCCTGCGTGATCTGCCCGGTTATCCGCAGCTGATCTGCCGCATGAAGCGTATCTGTATCCGATTCAGCACACGCAGACTGCTCCGGCCAAAAGGCCTGCTCGGGAATTTTCAGCAGATCCGTCTGTTGTACAGGATCCACGCCTGACTGAATCTGCCGGAGCTGCGCCGCAGCCGTTTCCGCAAAGCGGACTGCATCCGTCACGCCGGTCAGCGTATACAAAGCACTGCCGCCCTTGATCGGCATCTCGACGACGACGGAATCCTTGCCGCGCTCCTTGATGCTTCGCATTTCACGGAAATCAAATGCGCGCACAACGGTTCCGTTCTCCCGAACAACGCGGACATCCCGCTGACGCACCTGTATTTTTGCATGATCGTGCTCCGCATGGTTGTGTGCAATCACTCCGGCAACACCCGCACACCATAACGCTGTCAGCGAAACAATGAGCACAGAGTGCGCCCACCATCCGAACAGCAAAAAAAGGCCGGGAATCGGTGCGGTAAAAATCAGCGACTTCCACGGCACCTGATAGCGGTAGTCACATTCAAACAGCACTTCCTGTTTCAGCATTCTGTCCCTCCTGCTGATTTTCGTCCGCGGCCTGCTCAGCACGCATCTGCTGCGCGATCATTTCATTCCGGCGCAGAAAGTCCGCGGCATTCTGCATATCGGCCGACGCTGCTGCCGCGGGCACAGGCGCCTGCTGCGGCGCTTTTTTGCCGGTCATCACATCGTACTGTTCCTGCGTGATCTGCCCGGTCATCCGCAGCTGATCTGCCGCGCTGCACACATTCCGGATCTGCTCCGCCTGCCCCTGCACGGCGTAGGCCTGCGCCTGCTGCTGCAAAAAGGATGCACGCATCTGCTGCATATGGCTTTGCAGGGCTCCGACAAAAGCGGGCGCATCTTTCAGCCCGCTGATCCGCAGGGAATCGCCCGCCGTGTAGATCCACAGGGTATGTGCATTTTCCGCTGTGACCGACTGGATCTCGCCCAGCATCACGGAATCCAGCTCAGCACCGCTGTACAAGTTGACGATCCGGATCCGGTCCGGCAGCAGCTGGAGCGCGCGGAACAGGAAGAACAGATTTCCGATCACCCAGTTGAGCCCCAGCAGAAGCACCGGCAGGAGGACGGCATAAAAGGGCTGTATAAAAGGATTGGGCTCCCCCCGCCCATCCACGAGGCTCAGCACATATAACACAATGCTGGCGGCTGTGAACAGGCAGAACGGTACCGTCGTACAGCCCGGCTGCCGGAACTCTATTTTGCTTTCATATAAAACCTGATCGCTCATTCTGCCAGCTCCTCTTCGATTGTTTCCGTTTTATTATAACATATTACGCAGAAAAAAGCAAGAAAGCCGCAGATTGTTTTGGTCTGGGGTACGGATCCCGCGCGCTGCTTTCCGAGCCGCATCCTGCTGCTCAGCTTGTACCACATGCCCAATATATCAGATATTTGTTTGCACAATCTATGCATATCTGCCGTGTAAATCCGTCCGTGCCTTGACAAACGGCCCGCCCTGTGCTATACTACTAAAAAAAGAAACCGGACAACCAGAAAGGAATTTGCATATGGATCTGACACCGTTGTTTGAGCAGTACCCGTTTCTGCGGGAGGCTGCGACGGCGTTTGTCGTCATATTTGTAGACATCTGCGCGCTGGTCATCCTGCTTGCGGCCGGACGGGAACGCCGCCGCGGCGACAGAGGCTGGGCGCAGGAAAGCCGCGGCTACATGCTTGCCTGCGAAGGCACCCTGTATCCGCTGGGCGCCGCAGAGATCCTGATCGGACGCCACCCCGCCGCAGACATCCGCTTCTCGGATACGGAGGTTTCGCGCTTTCATGCGCTGCTCTGCCTGTCAGGAGGCAAATGGCAGATCGAGGACATCGGCGCACAGAACGGCGTGCTCGTCAACGGACGGCGTATCGCCAAACCCTGCACGCTCCACCAGAATGATGCGATCCAGATCGGCAAGCACCGCATGACCGTCGTCAAGGGCTCCGGAAAGGGCGTGATCGTATGACACAGACCAAAATCAAGCCGGTATCCCACCCGTTCCTGCTGCTGCTCGTGCTGATCGCGCACTCTGCCATGATGCTGCTGGTCGCGCTTTCCTTCGGCGTTACGCCGGAAGTCGTCAAGCTCGCATGCATCGTCCTGACCGCGGATTTCATCGGCTCGATCATCCTGCAATTTGTCCAGCGCGAGGCCTGCACCGTGGATACGGTCCTGCTGCTCGTGCTCGGCATGAGCACCATTTACCAGTCCTGCTTCGGCGGGCTGGAATTTGCAACGAAGCATTTCGCCTTCGGCGTCGGCGCATTTCTGATGTGCCAGGCATCCTATGTTGTCACGCGAAACCCGTACCGCGCAGAGCGGTTAAAGCCGCTGTGGTACGCGCTGTTCTTCGTGCTGATCGCCGCGATCCGCTTCCTGACGGGCTCGCGCGGCCTGTGGATCGACCTCGGCTTCATCACGATTCAGCCGTCCGAATTCGTCAAGCCGATGTTCGTGCTGATCTGCGCCAGCTCGATCCGCACACAGCTGAAAAAATCCTCACTGCTCGGCATTCATTTCGTGTCGGATAATCTGATGGTGATTTTCTGCACCGGCGTCATTGCGGTGCTGCAATGGTGGTGCCGCGACCTCGGTTCCCTGCCGACTTTCCTGGCGGTGGCGGGCTTTGCGTTCCTGCTTCGCTTCTGTTATCTGCGCGAGAAGATCTCCGTCCGCCTGATGGTCTTTCTGATCCTCTGCGCCTGCGCCGCGGCGGTCTTTGCATGGAAAATGGCGCCGGCCTACGTGCAGGAGCGTCTGCACTCCGACATCTGGGCAGATATGTCCGGCACGGGCTATCAGCAAGTCAAGGCGCTGACGGCCATCGCAGAGGGCGGCTGGTTCGGCAAGGGTGCCGGAAACGGCGCGCTCGTCCATGTTGCCGCATCCAGAACGGACATCGTGTTCTCGACGATCTGCGAGGAATGGGGTCTGTTCACGGCCATGATGACTGTCATCCTCGTGCTGTTCCTGCCCGCTTCGATCCTGACGGTGCCGCCGCGCAGCTATTATCACTCCGGACTGGCGGTCGGTGTCGCAGCGGTGTTCATGGTGCAGATGACGCTTAATATCTTCGGCTCCTGCAACCTGATTCCGTTCACCGGCGTCACGATCCCGTTTATCTCGCAGGGCGGCAGCTCGATGCTCGCAAGCGGCATTCTGGCAGGCTTCCTCAAGGCGGCGCAGGCACCTGTCCTGACGGACAGAAGCGCTGTGAAGGGAGGCAAGTGATATGGCAAAAAAGCAGCAAAAGACACGCACGAATGCCCCGCAGCTGGATATTTCCGCGCCGGCCAGCATGCGCAGAGCCGGAAAATGGACGGCGCTGCTGCTGTCGTGCTTTCTCGCGGCGCTGGTGTATCTCGGCTATACGCTGATTTCCGAAGCACCGCTTTACATGGCAAAATCCGGCAAGACGACCTACGGCACCGTCTGCGACCGGAACGGCGACGTGCTGTTTGACGGCAGCCAGCCGCTGACGAATTACGCGCCGGGACAGTTCGCGGACGTCGGCAACCTGATCGGTGATACAAGCGGTCAGATGTCCAATACCGTCGTCGCCAAGCATCTGCCGGAGCTGGCAAATTACAGCTTCACCTACGGCAACGAGGCGGGCTCGGCATCCCTGACGACAACGCTTTCCCACGCTGCAAACCGCGCAGTCTACTACGCATTCGGCGAAAAAAACGGCGCGGCCATTGCGTACAACTGGAAGACCGGCGAGATTCTGGTCTGCGTCAGCCGTCCCTGCGTGGACATCGCACAGGGCTACGCAAATCTTGAAAATATGGCGCCGGGCAGCCTGCTCTGCAAAGCCTTTTTCCCGACCGTTCCCGGCTCGACGCAGAAGGTTTCGACACTGCTCGCCGCCTATGAATCGGCGGGCGTACAGGCAGTCAATGCACTGGAATACACCTGCGAGGGCAAATGGACGAATGCGGGCGGCGATACGATCAACTGCCACCAGATCTACGGCCACGGCACGCAGAATCTGCTGCAAGGCTTTGAGAACAGCTGCAACCCGTATTTTGC
>JAFZBC010000353.1:0-2508 GCA_017561965.1 Oscillospiraceae bacterium | reverse complement strand
GTGCGCAGCCGCTCGTAGGACGGCTCCAGCATTGTCGCAAACAGTACCCCGAGCAGCAGCGGACGCAGCACATGCAGCAGACGGCGCAGCATGGCAAGCACGCTCTGGCCGTGCAGCAGCAGTGCCGCCAGCCCGAGCAGTACCGCGCCGCTGCCGGTGATGATCCGGAACAGCGGCTCCCGGAACAGTGTCTGCTTCTGCTGCATGGGGTTTCTCCTTTCTCAGACGGTCAGGCTGTTGAACAGCATCGCCAGCCGGTTCCATGCCGCGAGATCGAGCTCTCCCGTTTCCGGCAGACCGGCCAGCTGCTGCAAGCTCCTGACGGCAGCCTCCGTTTCCTCGTCAAATACGCCGGACATGCCGACATGCGCAATATTGGCATAGCGCTCTGCTGCCAGATTCAGCAGGCTCTGCAAAAGCAGCACCTGCACGCCGCTGTCGCCGCGCCGCAGCAGAAAGCTGCCGGACGGGAACACGCGCAGCGGGATTGCTTCTGCGGTCAGTCTGCGGTATGCCTCCGTAATCTGATTCCAGGTCTGTTCGTCGATCTCCCCGGTCACGGGCAGACCGTAAGCCTCCTGAAACGCGCGGACAGCCAGTGCCGCTTCCTCGGAATATTCCTTCTGAGGCAGGACGATCGGGATGCGGCTGTCCCGCAGTGCGACCTGATAGAGCATCCCGAGAATCTCCTCGATATGCTCCTGCTTCTGAGCTTCTGTATACAGCATCGCTGCCTCCTTATCGGATCGTATAGCCCGGCGCCTGATAGGGACGTTTGCCCGCGCCGCATTTCATCTCGGAATACACACCTGTGATGATATCCCATGTCACCGCGCCGACCTGTCCGTTCGGCGTCAGGCCGTATTCCCGCTGGAAGGCCTGCACCGCCGCTTTTGTGATCGGTCCGAAATATCCGGTATCCGTCACCGGCTGAATGTTCGGATCAAATTGCGCAATGTACGTCAGATATTGCTGCAACAGGCGGACGTTTTCGCTGGATACGCCCTCGCGCAGCACCTCATTCGGAAAGATCCGTACGCATTCCGCCTCCGGCTCGGACGCAAGGATTCCGGCGTAGGCGCGGTAGAGCTCGTTCCAGGTGCGCTTATCGGCGATCCCGGTCTGCGGCAGCCCGTAGGTCTGCTGAAAGGATCGCACGGAATCCGCGGTGGACGCATCATAGCTTCCGGTGATCTGAAGCGGGATCACACTCTGGTAGTATGCCCCGACGACCGCAAGATAATACTGAAATGCACGGACGGCATTGCCGTAATCACCTTGCCGGAGAATCTCCGGATAGCTGCGCGTCAGCTCGTCGTACTGCAATCCCTCCGACCGGAGCTCTGCCAGCTGCTTGACGCTGACATAGATATACGACAATCGGTACCATGTGGCCTCATTGACAATGCCGGTCGGCTCCAGCTCAAACACCGACTGGAATACGCGCACGGCGTTTGCCGTGTTTTCGTCGTAGATGCCGTCGGCATCCGCGATTTTGGGGATCGCGGGGAAATTCTGCGCAACGCGGTTGAGCTGGATCTGGATTGTCTGGACGTCATTGCCGACCATGCCGGTCTGCTGATTGGCGCCCGGCCAGCTCGGCGTAACAGCGCGGATTTCCTGTGCGCGGATCAGGTCAATGTCCTCGCCGTAGTAATACTGCAAAATCTCATACGGCGTCATGCCCTGATTTGCCAGCCCGACTGTTCCCCACTGGGAAAGCCCCTCACAGCGGGTGCGGGAGCCGTCGCAGAACGCGGCGAACAGCGGTTCAAAGCTGCCCTGCCTGCGGATATAAGAGCGGATCAGCTCATCAGTCAGGCGGCTGATGTTCTCAAAGATTTCGCGCCCATAGACAAATGCCTGATCGTACTGCGTGGAATTGGTGATGTCAAACGGATACCCGCGGGAACGGTACCATTCGGTATAAATGCGGTTGAGCGCAAAGCTGTTGATCACGTAGATATTGGCGCGCAGGGCGTTTTCCGGCCATGTCGGAAAGATCTCGCTGGAGGCGGTGTTCTGAACATAGCGGATGTAGGGGATCGTCACATTGGCGGCGTCTGCGTCCGGCGGCCCGAGATGTACCGTGATCGTTTCGGGGATAAAGACCTCTCCGCTGAGCATTGGCATTCCCCTTTCAAAGCTGCGGCATGTTGTTGTAGTATGTGAAATCGCCGCCGTTTACGGGATCATCGCCAGCGGGCAGCGGAATCAGCACGAAGGTCTGCACAGAGGTGACGCCCGGAAAGACCGGCACATCCGTGCTGTGCTCGCGGTAATAGCCCTCTGCCTGCACGGAAATGTCGTAAAGGAAGGAGGCCGGATGCCGCTGGTCTGCGGAGGGCGGCGGTGCCGGGACTGTGATGGTATCCGTTTCGCCGCTGTCATCGGTGATGCGGAGTGCCGTCAGCTCCGGCTCGCCGTCGATGAACCGCACAACGGTCACGGCCGCACCCGCAACCGGGCGCGCGCCCTCCGCCGTGACTGTGTGTACGCGGATGCAGC
>JAFZBC010000352.1:0-11668 GCA_017561965.1 Oscillospiraceae bacterium | reverse complement strand
TGAGCGTGACAAGGTCGCCGCCGTCATCAATGATGAAATGCGGCTTTGCTTCGATCACGCGGCGTGTGTGCGCTTCGTATTCCTCCGGCGTTGTGCCGTGCCATGCATAGACATTCAACCCGCTGTGAACAAGCGCCGCAGCAATATCATCCTGCGTGGACAGGGGATTGGAACCGGTGATATACATTTCCGCGCCGCCCGCCGCCAGCACCCGGCAGAGGTACGCGGTCTTGGCCTCCAGATGGATCGACAGCGCGATGCGCTTTCCGGCAAACGGCTTTGTTTCCGCAAATTCCGCCTCAATTCCGCGCAGCAGCGGCATATGGCTTTTGACCCATGCGATCTTCTGCTCGCCGGATTCCCAGAGAGCAGCGTCACGGATTTCGCTCTGATTGTTCATAGACAGTATACCTCCTGAAAATATTGCATTTGTCCTGTGCTGTTATTTTACCATATTTTCAGCAGAATTGCAAGTGAAAACCGCCGTTTCTCTGATTCTGCCGCCCGGAAATCTCCGGAACCACTTGACGAAAAGCAGTTTTTGTAGTAAAATGTATAAGGATATTTGTGCGCCGCAGGATCTGCGGCGGCAGATACAAAAGCGTGCTGTGCGGCTCCGCCCGTACAGACTGAAAAGAGGAATACGGCATGAATACAGAAGTGCATACACAGTCCTCGCTGTTTGCCGCCCGGAATCTGACAATGCTTGTCGATTTCTATGAGCTGACCATGGCAAACGGCTTCCTGGAAAACGGCCTCGGCAGTGTCACCGTCTGCTTTGACCTGTTCTTCCGCAAGGTGCCCGACCAGGGCGGCTATGCGATCATGGCCGGTCTGGAGCAGGCAATCGACTACCTGAAAAATCTGCGCTTTACGGACGCGGACATTCAGTATCTGCGTGAAAAGAACATCTTTTCCGAAGCATTCCTGCAATATCTTGCAGATTTTGAATTCGCATGTGACGTCTGGGCGATCCCCGAGGGCACCCCGATCTTCCCGAACGAGCCGCTGATGACCGTCCGCGGCCCGGCGATGCAGGCGCAGTTCATCGAAACGATGCTGTTGCTGACTGTCAATCACCAGTCGCTGATTGCCACGAAGGCAAACCGCATCGTCCGTGCGGCTGACGGCAGACCTGTCATGGAATTCGGCTCCCGCAGAGCGCAGGGCAGCGACGGCGCGCTTTACGGCGCAAGAGCTGCGTATATCGCAGGTGCGGCCGGTACGGCCTGTGCGATCTGCGACCGCGAATTCGGCGTTCCGGCGCTCGGCACCATGGCGCACAGCTGGGTACAGCTGTTCCCGTCCGAGCTGGAGGCATTCCGTGCCTATGCAAAGGTCTATCCGGATGCATGCACACTGCTCGTCGATACCTTCCATGTCCTGAAATCCGGCGTCCCGAATGCGATCACCGTATTCAAGGAGCTGAAAGCAGCAGGACATGTCCCGCAGGGTATCCGCATCGACAGCGGCGATATTGCCTATCTCTCCAAGAAAGCGCGCATCATGCTGGACGAAGCCGGACTGCCGGAGGTCAAGATCGTTGCCTCCAATTCCCTTGACGAATACATCATCCGTGACCTGCTCGTGCAGGGCGCACAGATCGACAGCTTCGGCGTCGGCGAACGCCTTGTCACATCGCGCTCCGAGCCGGTATTCGGCGGCGTATACAAGCTCGCTGCTGCGGGAACGGCGGAGCATCCGGATGTGCTGATCCCGAAGATCAAAATTTCCGAGAACGCCGCAAAGATCACAAATCCCGGCTTCAAAACCCCTTGGAGATTGTTCGACGGCGAAACCGGCATGGCAATCGCGGACGTCATCACGCTGGCCGATGAGGTCATCGACGACACACAGCCGTATGTCATTTTCGATCCAGAATTCACCTACAAGCGCAAGACGCTGACGAATTTCCGCGCCGTGAAGCTCCAGGTTCCTGTCTTTGAAAAGGGAAAATGCGTTTACGAATCCCCGTCGATCGGTGAGATGCGCAGCTACTGTGCGGCACAGCTCGACACGATCTGGGACGAGGTCAAGCGTTTTGAAAACCCGCACGCTTACTATGTCGATCTCTCCGAGCCGCTCTGGAAGCTGAAGCGCGAGCTGCTTGATAAATATTTCGCGGACTGATATGAGCACAGGTGATCTTTCCGCAAATCAGCCGCTGACCCGCATTCATATGGGTTCCGCCCGCGTTGCAATGGATCTGACGGACGGCAGCGAACGCGGCGAATATGTTTCGCAGGAGTATATTCTGCATACGCTCGGAAGGCCGGTGCGTTCTGTCAATCTGATGTACTGCTATTATCCGCTGGACGAGGGATTCCCGCTCCGGGCAAGGGATGCCTTCCCGGACAGAGCGGTTTCCTTCCAGTGGGATTATCCCTATGACGACTATTTTCCGTATACCGGCGGGCTGAACGGCTCCCGCGGCGGTACTGTGTTCCGGCAGATGCAGGACATCCGCCGCCACGGACAGGACGTCACGCTGACGCTGACCTGCGATCCGCATATCACGGACGAGCATCTCATTGCGATCGCTGAGGATCTGAAACCTTACGGCAGACTGTTGCTCCGGCTCAATCACGAGGCAACCGGCAGCTGGTTCGCATTCAACAAGCGCGCCTCCTATGAGGAGGTTGCCGCATTTTTCGTCCATGCGTCGGAGGTGATCCGTGCGCATGCACCGAATGTGCAGACTGTGATCTGCATCGGCGGCATTGAGGATCCCGCATCCGGGCAGATGGTGCGCGAGGCGGAGTTTGCCTGCACGATCCCCGCGGCGGATATCTGGTCGGTGGACAAATACATGGCGCTGCACTGGGGCTGGCCGTTCGATGTCGCTAAGCCGGGCGGACGCTCGCACCGGCGGGATACCTGTCATAATGTCTATGACCTGACAAAGCGCTCATTCCGCAGATTCACGGAATTGAACGGCGGGCAGCCAAAGCCCATGATCATGAGCGAGTTCAATGCCGACGGTGACGTCACCGGGCCGTATGAACAGTGTGACATGGTGGACGGCTTCTTCCGGCTGCTGAAAGCGGATCCGGAGCACTGGCTCACCGGCATCAACTTTTATCAGTTCCGCGACCGCGGCCGTCTGGGACTGGAAACCGAGGATCCGTCCGATCCCCGCTGCGGCATTGCACAGCCTGTGATGCAGACCTTCAAAAGCTGGCTGCGCGACAGCATGTTCCTGCCGGAGATCACCGAACAGGATACCGCGGAACTCCCCGTCACGCTCCGCTGGGGTGGTGCCGAGGACGCAGAGGGGCTTGCGATCCCGCTGCATCTGGATGATAACCCGCATTTCTGCGAGCTGTACTTCTCCGACGAAGGGAACTACATGCTGGAGTGCAACGGCAAATGGTTCTATAAAGCACCGCAGACGAAATTTGTTGATCTGATGCCCGCATTCTATGAGGATGCGCTCATGACGCCCTGCGATTTGCAGATCAGGCTGTTCGCACCGCCCGCATCCGGCAAAAATGAACCGGAACACGGCGATGATCTGCTGAACAGCTATACGACAGTCACCGCCCTGCCGGAAATCCGCATCGCATACGACCCCGTGGAGGCAAGCCGTGACTGATACGCTTTTTGTGACCGATCTGGACGGGACGCTGCTCCTGCCGGATGTTTCCGTTTCCGAACGCTCCAAAACCATTCTCCGTGCGCTGCTCGGAGAGGGCCTGCAGCTGACCGTCGCAACGGCACGCACCTCCTTTACGGTGATGCCGCTGCTGGAAGGACTGCCGCTCACACTCCCGCTGATTCTGCAAAACGGCTCCGTGCTGCACGACCCCGTCAAAAACCGGATCGTCGATGCGGCGGGCATCCCGCAGGATGCGTTCCTTGCCGTCTGTGCGCTGTACAGGGAATTCGGCTTCAACGGCTTTGTATTCTGTGTGCCGTCCGATCAGCTCCGCTGCTGTTACACGGCGCTCAGTACGCCGCATATGCAGCGCTATTATCAGGCGCGGCATGACCGGTTCGGCAAACCGTTTTATCAGGTTCCGGACATGGAATCGCTGAAATCGGACTGTCCGGTTTATATGTCGCTCAACGCACCGAAGCCGCAGCTTGATCCGCTGCGCGAGGCGCTCCGCAACATCGACGGCATCACCGTCGCATATTATCAGGATGTATACGAGCCGGAGATCTGGTATCTGGAAATCTCCGCGCCGGAAGCATCCAAATTCCACGGCGTTCAGAAGGTGCAGAAGATGACCGGCGCCCGTCATGTGACAGGCTTCGGGGACAACCGCAACGACTTTCCGCTGTTTGACGCCTGCGATACGAAAATTGCGGTCGGCAATGCAGCGGATGTCCTGAAAGAACGCGCCGATCTGATCATCGGCTGCAACACGGAGGACGCCGTCGCCGAATATCTGCAAACGATTTTTCACGGAGGTGTGCTATGAAAACGAGAATGCGCTCAATAATCGCGCTGACAGCTGCGCTGGTCTGCCTGACCGGCTGCGGAAAGCAGGGCCCGACACCGAAGCCGGACGAATCCGCAAAAAGCGCTGTCAGCATCAGCATCCCGGATGATGCCGCAAGCTCCGCACCGGATCTGGTCGTCACGGAGGATTCCGCTGCGGCCGTCCCGGAGGATCCGGATGCTTACGCGCAGCCGCAGCTCTGCACCGTTTCCGGCAGCTTTACCGCGACCGTGCGCAAGCTGATCCCGGATTATGTGACCGATCCCGACACGCCGCGTGCAGCTGTTGTCACACTGTTCCAGGACGGCCCGTTCGTCATCAAGCTCACCGATGAGCTCTGCGCCAAATTGCAGGAGGACAAAACTTTCACGTTCCTCGTCGGGGAGCAGGACGTCGAGCTTTGCCAATGGGAATTTACCAACGGCGGCTTTGTGGATGACATCGCGCTCAAGGAGCAGAAGATCCAGATCACCGATGTCCGCGAGGCAACCGAGGAGGAATACGGCCTTGAAGGCATGCGCATCGAATGCGCGCCGAAATCGTAAATCAACAGTTCCGCGTGAACTGAAAAAAGGAGAATACACATGAAAAAACTGATGCTTGGAAATGAAGCATTCGCAAGAGGTCTTTATGAGGCAGGCTGCCGGTTCGCGTCCAGCTATCCGGGCACCCCGTCCACAGAGATCACCGAAACCATTGCAAAGTACGACGAAGTCTACGCAGAATGGGCACCGAATGAAAAGGTCGCCGTCGAATCTGCACTCGGCGCGAGCTTTGCAGGCGCAAGAGCATTCGCCGCGATGAAGCACGTCGGCCTGAATGTCGCCGCGGATCCGCTGTATACAGCATCCTATACCGGCGTCAACGGCGGTCTGGTCATCGCCGTGGCCGATGATCCGGGTATGCATTCCTCTCAGAATGAGCAGGATTCCCGTCATCATGCCATCGCTTCCAAGGTTCCGATGCTGGAGCCGTCGGATTCGCAGGAGTGCAAGGACTTCGCAATGCTCGGCTATGAGCTTTCCGAGGAGTTTGATACGCCGGTGCTCGTGCGCACCGCAACAAGAGTTGCACACTCCCAGAGCGCCGTGGAGCAGCTCCCCCGTCAAGAGAAGGAGCTCAAGCCCTACGTCAAGACCCCGCAGAAGTACGTCATGGTGCCGGCCAATGCAAAGAACCGCCACGTCGTCGTGGAGGAGCGCACCAGAAAGCTGATCGCATACGCTGAAACCGCCCCGATCAATAAGGTCGAGGACAACGGCTCCGACATCGGCGTCATCACCTGCGGCGCTGCGTATCAGTACGCAAAGGATGCGCTCGGTGACAAGGTCAACTATCTCAAGCTCGGCATGACCAACCCGCTGCCCAGTAAGCTCTTCCTTGATTTTGCCGCAAAGTGCAAGACCGTTTACATCATTGAGGAGCTGGACGGCATTCTCGAAGCACACGCAAAGGCACTCGGCATCGCCTGCAAGGGCAAGGAGATCTTCGGCAACATCGGTGAGCTGAATCAGGTCATCATCGCGGAAAAGCTGCTCGGCCAGACCCCGGAGGTCACCGCTTATCCGGAACAGCTGCCGATCCGCCCGCCGGTCATGTGCGCGGGATGTCCGCACCGCGGCGTATTCTATACGCTGGCCAAGCACAAGATCACCGTTTCCGGCGATATCGGCTGCTATACGCTCGGCGCTGCAAAGCCGCTGGAATCCATCGACTGGACGATCTGCATGGGTTCCTCTGTTTCCTGCCTGCACGGGTTCAACAAGGTGCTCGGTGAGCAGTCCCAGAACAAGACCGTTGCTGTCATCGGTGACTCCACCTTTATGCACACCGGTCTGAACAGCCTTGTCAATGTTGCGTATAACGCATCCAATTCCACGGTCATCATCCTTGACAATTCGATCACCGGCATGACCGGCCACCAGCAGAACCCGACCACTGGCAAGAACCTCAAGGGCGACCCGGCGGCTGCCGTCGATCTCGTTGCGCTCTGCCATGCGATCGGCATCAAGCGTGTCAGAGTCGCGGATCCGTACAAGCTCTCCGAAATGGAGCAGGCGATCACCGAGGAGCTCGCCGTCAATGAGCCTTCCGTCATTATCAGCCGCCGTCCGTGCGCACTGCTGAAATATGTCAAGCACAATCCGCCGCTCCATGTCGATACCGACAAGTGCAAGAGCTGCAAAATGTGCCTGAAGCTCGGCTGCCCTGCCATCTCCATGAAGAACGGCAAGGCCTGCATCGACCATACCCAGTGCGTCGGCTGCGGCATTTGCGAGGAGCTCTGCAAATTCGGTGCGATCGGCAAATAAGTATGATTAAAAATACGACCGGCGTCAGAATCCGGAAAATCGACTGCCCGTACTGCGGTATCCGCATGGAATACCAGGGTGCTCAGCGCATCCAGCTCGGGCAGTGGGGCATGTTTCTGAAGCACTGGGACAATTTGTTTTCCGGTGCACTTCACGTACAGATATATGAATGCCCGAAATGCGGAAAGCTCGAAATGTTCCGCATTCACCAAAAGCGATAATTACGAACGTAAAGGAGTTCTGTAAATGGAAACGAAATCTGTTATGATCGTCGGCGTCGGCGGACAGGGTTCCCTGCTCGCAAGCCGCATCCTCGGCAATGTGCTCTTACAGCAGGGCTTTGCCGTCAAGGTCAGTGAGGTACACGGCATGAGCCAGCGCGGCGGCTCCGTTGTCACCTACGTCAAATACGGCGATGCCGTCTATTCCCCGACCGTCGAAAAGGGCGAAGCGGACGTCATCATCTCCTTCGAGCTGCTGGAGGCAGCCCGTTGGGCAGGCTATCTGAAAAAGGGCGGCAAGATCGTCACCTCCACCCAGACGCTCGATCCGATGCCGGTGATCACCGGCGCGGCAAGCTATCCGACCGGCATCATCGAAAACCTCAAGGGCATGGGCATTGACGTCACCGCTGTCGATGCGCTCTCTCTTGCAGAACAGGCAGGCAGCGCAAAAGCATCCAACGTCGTGCTGATGGGCGTTGTTTCAAAGAAAATGGATTTTGATGAGGCAATCTGGCAGGAAGCACTGAACCAGTGCGTGCCGGAAAAGTTCATCGAAATGAACCGCAAGGCATTCGCACTCGGCAGAGCGGCCGAATAAACGGACACCAGGCCGGTATGTAAGGATCCGGCTGCATAATAATTCCGAACCCCCTGCATCAATCCATTATCTGAAAGGAATGAACCCCCATGGAAAAGTACTGGCAAGCGGACATTGAAACAATGTCCCGCGAGGACATGAAAGCGCTCCAGAGCGAACGGCTCGTCAAACAGGTGCGGCATGTTTACGACAATGTTCCCTATTACAGGGATCTCATGGACAAAAAAGGCGTCACACCGGACGATATTCAGTCTGTTGACGACCTGTACAAGCTGCCGTTTCTTTCCAAGGCAGATCTGCGCGAAGCATATCCGACCGGTATGCTCGCTGTCCCGATGAAGGACTGTGTGCGCATCCACTCCACCAGCGGCACCACCGGCAGACGCGTCGTGGCATTCTACACACAGCATGACGTCGATCTCTGGGAGGACTGCTGTGCCAGAGCCATTACCGCTGCGGGCGGCACGGCGGACGATGTCTGCCAGGTCGCATACGGCTACGGCCTGTTCACGGGCGGTTTCGGCCTCAACGGCGGCTCGCACAAGGTCGGCTGCCTGACGCTGCCGATGTCCTCGGGCAACACCGAACGCCAGATCCAGTTCATGCGTGACCTCGGCGCAACGATCCTCTGCTGCACGCCGTCCTACGCCGCATACATCGGCGAAACCCTGCACGACATGGGCCTTTCGCCGGACGATATTCAGCTGAAAGCCGGTATCTTCGGCGCAGAGCCGTGGACAGAGGAAATGCGCAGATCCATTGAGCAGTCGCTCGGCATCAAGGCATACGACATTTACGGCCTGACCGAGTCCTCCGGCCCCGGCGTCGCATTTGAATGCGCTGAGCAGACCGGTATGCATATCAACGAGGATCACTTCATCCCGGAGATCATTGATCCGGATACCGGTGAGGTGCTCCCGGAAGGAACCGTCGGTGAGCTGGTCTTTACCAGCATCACGAAGGAGGCATTCCCGCTGCTGCGCTACCGCACACGCGACCTCTGCGTCCTTTCGAGAAAGAAGTGCTCCTGCGGCAGAACGCTCATCAAAATGGCAAAGCCGATGGGCAGAAGCGACGATATGATGATCATCCGCGGCGTCAATGTGTTCCCGTCGCAGATTGAAACCGTGCTGATCGAGCAGGGCTACTCCCCGAACTACCTCATCGAGGTGGACAGAAAGAACAACTCCGATACGCTGGACATCAGCGTGGAAATGAATCCGGAGCAGTTCTCCGACAAGGTCAAGGATCTCCAGGAAAAGGAGCGCAGCCTTGCAGGCGCGATCAAGACGATGCTCGGCATCAGCCCGAAGGTGCATCTGGTCGCCCCGAAGACCATTACCAGAAGCGAGGGCAAGGCCGTGCGCGTCATCGACAAGCGCAAGCTGCATGACTGAGCTTCATGACATTCTATTCAAATCATAAAGGAGCATCACCACGTTGAATAAGCATTTTCTGACAATTCTGACCGCAGCTTCGGCAGCCGCGCTGCTGACCGGCTGCGGTACCGGCAGCACTGCAAAGGACGGCACGTATATCTCCGTCAACGGCATCAGAAATCTGGCTGCGGAATTTCGCTCAGATCCTGACGCTGCACTGGACGCAGTCCTGGCAGAGGAGATCGACTCCGATGCAACGATCGCACTGAAGCAGGACAATTCGTTTTCCGTCACACGGCATCTCAGTGCGAATCAGGCGGTCACATGGAACGGAACGTACAGCACCGAACAGTCTGCGCTGAAATTCAGCTATACAGGCGCAGAGGTCAGCGGCAATGCCGATCCGAAGCGTTTTACCGACCGGATCGCGTCCCTGAATGAAGCAGGCGGGTATCCGGATACGGTCGCACCGCGCATCTATATGGCGGATGCGGCAAGAGTCTATTCCAAATTACCGCTTGGGATTCTGCGCAATACGGATACAGAAGCGCCTTCCGATACAGAGCTGCACGGTGACTTCCTTTGTATCCCGATGTACGGTCTGACCGTGGAAGGCAAGTACGAAACCGGCAAGGATTTTGCGCTGAATTACGTTCCGGCGGATACACTCCGGAACGACAAATATTCCAGAGCATATTACATTGATACGGAAAAGACCTATTCTCAGCAGCTGGACACGGAAAAGCTGGACATTGAGCTCCGGATCCTCGCAAACCGCTACGGCATCGAAAACAGCGAAAACATGCAGTTCCGCCTGCAATTCACCGGCGGGAAATGGGAGATGACCGGAAGTGACGGCAGTCCGTTCAGCCACGGTGCGTATACGGAAAGCAAGCAGCATCCGGGCTTCATCAGCATGTATGAGGAGCCGGACGACCCAAGTGCGAAAAATGTGCTGGACAATCTGTATCCGCTGTTTCTGTATATCGACAGCAGCACCGGCAGAATCTGTTATCCGGGATTTGTCAAAAAACCGTAATACCCCCGAAAAAAGGAGGATTCTACTATGGAAACGATCAAGCAGTTTTCTATCTTCGTTGAGAATAAGCAGGGCAAAATGGCAGAGCTGACCAGACTGATCGCAGATGCAGGCATTGATCTGCGCACGCTCAGTCTGGCGGATACGCGCGATTTCGGCATTCTGCGCATTATCGTCAACAAGCCCGCCGAAACCGAAGCGCTCCTCCGTGAGAACGGCTGGACCTTCAAAATCACCTCGGTCATCGGCGTCAAGGTGCCGGACTGCCCCGGCGGCGTCGCAACCGTGCTGGAAGCACTCAATGAAGCAAACGTCAACGTCGAGTATATGTACGCATTCGTGAACCGTACCCCCGGCAGAGCCGATACGGTCATCTGCGTCGATGATGAGGAGGCGGCATTCAGCATCCTGCGCAGCAAAAACATCGACCTGCTCACCGAAGCAGAGGCATATGACATCTGATCCGCGGCATTTTCACCTTCTGCATACAAAAATCATCAGAGCTATTGACTTTTGCATGTAAAACATGTATAATAATATATGTAGGAAAAAAGAAGGCCGGATCCGTGCATCCAGCCAAAACAGTCGCTGCGGCAGCAGAATGTTCAGGCTGCGGCGCGGAATGGAGTGTGTATCATGAGTATCTTTGACAAAGTCAGTGACATGAGCCGCGGACTCAGTGAGAAGGCTTCCAATGTTTCTGAAGTCAGCAACCTCAAGCGGAAGATCCTCTACGAAGAGGAAAGAATCGTTGAGATTTTTGCGGATCTCGGCAAAAAGTACTATAAAAACCCGGATGAGGATCCGGCAGTTTTCCGTGCGCTGTGCGATGATATTGATGCACGCCGCCGCCGTATCAAGAAGATGAAGTTTGAGCTGAACACGCTCCGCGGCTACAAAATGTGCCCGAAGTGCGATGCCGAAAACAGCGAGAAAAATATTTTCTGCGGTGTCTGCGGTGCCCGCCTTCCCGATCCGGATGACGAGGATTTCACCTCTCTGGAGGAGAACGATTACTATACCGAAACCAGCAATCAGTTTTTCAACGCTGACAGCACCGGCAATATCGGTATCTGAAATGATGAAACAGACCGTCAGCAACATGCCGACGGTCTGTTTTTGAAAGGAGCAGTTTATGATTTCCAATGCTTCGATTGCAGTCATGATCGGCGGAATCGCATTGATCTGTGTCATGGTGATCTGCCTGATGCTGTATTACAAGTTCAAATATCACACCAAAATCACAACCTTTCTGATCGGTGCCGCGACCTTTATCCTGTTCGCGCTTGTTCTGGAACAACTGATGCATGTTCTCGTGCTGTTCAAATCGCCGGTCGGTGACACGATCCAGAACAATATCTGGCTGTATGCACTCTACGGCGGACTGGCCGCGGGTGTTTTTGAGGAAACCGGCCGACTGATCGCCATGAAATTTCTGCTGAAAAAAGAGCACAGCAAACCGCACACCGCACTGATGTACGGCGCAGGTCACGGCGGCATCGAAGCGCTCCTGCTCGGCGGGCTCAGTCTTTTAAGCAATCTGATCTATTCGTTCATGATCAACGCCGGGCAGGAACAAATGCTGCTCAGTCAGATACCCGCGGAACAGCAGGAAACCGTGCAGGCATCGTTCAACCAGCTGAAAGAAACGTCACCTGCCCTGTTTGC
>JAFZBC010000351.1:0-2269 GCA_017561965.1 Oscillospiraceae bacterium | reverse complement strand
GACCGCAGTTGCGCAGTGCAACACGGTTCTGCTTTGCGTAGAATGTGGTTTCGTTGAGGGACTTTACTTCATCAGAGCCCTCGGTGACTGTTTCGTCATAGAGGAATTCCTTGACCGGCTTGCCGCCGATGAGGTGCTCCTCGACGATACGGTCGATCATTTCCATCTTGACGTGGGTATAGAAAGAGCCTTCCGGATAGACAATCATGATCGGGCCGCGCTCGCACAGACCGAAGCAGCCTGTCCGGACAACGAAGATTTCGTTGTCAATGCCCTTTGCCTTCAGCTGGCTCTCCAGCTCATCTGCGATCTTCATGGAACCGGAAGAGGTACATCCGGTACCGCCGCACATCAGGACATGCTTCTTGTACTTGGCACCGTCAGCTTCCTTGCCGAGGCGGAGTGCCATTTCCTTGCGCATTTCCTCCTTGATTGCAGTAAGCTCCTGCAAAGTCTTCATAGTAAACCTCCTAATTTACACATCCCGATGTCAATCGGCATATTTTGCGAGAATATCCTGAACCTCTTTGAGATTGCCGGTCAGTCTGCCGTAGACGTCGTCATTGATCGTGACGACCGGAGCCAGACCGCAGGCGCCGACACAGCGGCAGTCATCCAGAGAGAACTTGCCGTCCTGTGTGATCTCGCCGCTCTCGATCCCGAGTGCCTCCTCAAGCTTCTCCATGACAATGCCGGAGCCCTTGACATAGCAGGCGGTTCCGAGGCAGACCGAAATGCGGTACTTGCCCTTCGGGGACATCGTGAACTGTGCATAGAAGGTTGCAACACCGAATACCTTTTCGAGCGGGATGTTCAGTTCCTCGGCAATGAGGGTCTGCACCTCGATCGGCAGGTAGCCGTAGATCTCCTGTGCCTTCTGCATGATCGGCATCAGACATCCGGGATCCTCACGCAGCGCGTCGATGGTCGCGCGGAGCTCCTGCTCCTGCTCGGCAGTTCCGGTAAAGGGAATGGTTGCGATTTTCTTTGCCATAAGAATCGTTTCCTCCTTTTATGAGAATCGATTAAATTTGGTTTGTAAGCCGGGCAGGCGGTACAAACCGGGTATATAATAATAGTATAGTTACAGGGCACGCTGACACGAAGACAGGCGCCCGTAAGTAACCTTATTGATTTTACTACATTCTGACGAAAAAATCAAGGTGAAAAATGCACAACATTTCAGACAACTTTTCGTATGTTTCTATGAAGTAGCGGCTGCTAATATGATAAAATAAACGTAGATACGTGCAAAACACCGCTTTCGCGCACGACAGTGACTGTCCGTGTGCGGCGGACAGGTGTACGATAGCGGCGGGATATCCGCAATTCCGACACGCTTGCAGAGCAATTTTTAATCAGAACCGTAAAATCGCGCTTTTTCGCGGCCGGTTCATTGTAGAATAATTGCGGGATCCGGGCGTGATCCGATCCCGCAAGAAACCGGAACAAAGAATCATTGGAGGTCGAAATGGAACAGCGATCCTGTTACTTACCGGAGGGGAGCCTGATGGAATCCCCGCAGAACAATGCCGCGATCGGCTCTGAGGCGGGGCTGCGTGAGGCCATCCTGACGGGTCAGCGGCTGGAGGCCAGAGTGCGCGTCTGCGACGGCGGACACAATCTGCATGTGGAACTGCCCTGTATGCACGGGCTGATCCCGCGGGCGGAGGGCGCGCTCGGCATCAGCGAGGGCACCGTGCGCGACATTGCGCTGATATCCCGCGTGAACAAGCCCGTTTGCTTCTCCGTGCTGCGCATTGACTATGACGAAACCGGCGCGCCCGTGGCGGTGCTTTCCCGGCGGCTCCAGCAGGAGCATTGTCATGCGGGGTATATCAGCCGGTTAAAGCCCGGCGACGTCATTCCTGCACGGGTGACACATCTGGCGCCGTTCGGGTGCTTTGTGGATATCGGCTGCGGCGTGCCGTCACTCATCCCGATCGACTCGATTTCGGTTTCGCGGATTTCACACCCCGCAGACCGCTTTCATGTCGGGGAGGAGATCCGCGTCATGGTCAAGGGCTTCGAGAACGGCCGCGTGCTGCTGACGCATAAGGAACTGCTCGGCACATGGGCAGAGAATGCCGCCTGCTTTTCCGCAGGCGAAACCGTTGCGGGCATTGTGCGCTCCGTGGAGGAATACGGCGTATTCATTGAGCTGGCGCCGAACCTGGCCGGTCTGGCAGATCTGCGGCAGGATGTCCGCCCCGGCCAGCATGCCAGCGTGTATATCAAGAGCATTGTGCCGGAGCGCATGAAGATCAAG
>JAFZBC010000350.1:0-2436 GCA_017561965.1 Oscillospiraceae bacterium | reverse complement strand
GAAATTGGGGCGCTGCCCCATACCCCGCCAAAGGGATAGAATCCCTTTGGAATTCCGCGGTAAGAAAAGTGAAGCAAATGCAGCAGTTTCATTGCAATGGGATTCTTAAGGGACAATGTCCCTTAAGCGGGGGGTTGGGGTGAGTTTGCGGTGCAAACTCATAGCGAAGCGGGCGAGCGCCCCCATTACAAATCCATCGGAGATACCGTTATTGATACGCGGGGATCTGCTGCGTGATGCAGTGGATATTGCCGCCGCCGAGCAGAATCACGCGGGCGGGAACCGGCACGATTTCCCTGTCCGGGATGCAGCCGCGCAGGATCTCACAGGCGCGTGCATCGTCCGCTGCGTATTCGCCGCCGAACTGCGGGACGAGCACGCAGTCATTGCCGAAATAGAAATTGACGTAGGATGCAGCCAGCCGTTCGCCGGGCTCGCGGGTATCCTCGCCCTCCGCAAAGATATAGCCGTCGCATTCTTCCGCAGTCACGCAGACGGGCTTGTGCGGCACAGGCAGCTTTGTAATGCGCAGCCGCCGCCCTTTTGCGTCGGTTTCCTTCGATAACACGTCGAAATCTGCCTGCGACATCGCATACTGCGGATCGTCCGGATTTTCGCACCAGGCCAGCACGACCTCGCCGGGCGCAGTGAACGCGCAGATGTTGTCGATGTGTTCGTTGGTTTCGTCATTGTAAATGCCGTACGGAATCCAGATGACCTTTTCTGCGCCGAGATATTCGCAGAGTGTTCTGGTAATTTGTTGCTTTGTCATCTGCGGATTCCGTCCGCCGGAGAGCAGGCAGGCCTTCGTCACGAGCACGGTGCCTTCTCCGTCTGAATGAATCGCGCCGCCTTCCAGTACAAACGGGCGGGCGTTATAACACGGCACGCCGAGCGCCTTGCAGACCGCATCCGCAGCGGCATCGTCGTTCTCATAATCGGTATAGAGCCCGTCGAAATCGCCGCCCCACGCGTTAAACTGCCACGAGATGCCGCGCAGCGAACCGGCTGCATTGCGCACAAAGGTCGGCGCGATATCCCTTGCCCAGGAATCGTCCGTGTCAATATGCAGCAGCTTCACCGTATCCGGCAGCATATCCGCGGCGGTTTTTGCCGTGCGGTCATTCACGAGCATATAGACCTGCTCGCACTGTGACAATCTTGCCGCGATCATCGAAAATGCTTTCTGTGCATCTGCCGGCTCCGCGCCCCATGAGCCGGGGCGCTCCGGAAAGACCATCACAGTACCGTGATGCGGTTCAAATTCTCCCGGCATGTGAAAGCCGTCCTGTTTCGGTGTGGTCATTCGTTTTATCTCCTTTTCGGACTGATCCATGAACAACGGATTCTTTTACGCTTATGAAAGCCGCCCCTTGAAATCCTCATAGCCGAACTGCCGGATGATCTCGCATTCGCCGTTTTCATGCTGCATTGCGATTGCGGGCAGCGGCATCCCGTTGAAGGTGTTGTTCTTGACCATGGAATAAATCGCCATATCGCAGAAGGTCAGGCGGTCGCCGACTTTGATCTCGCGGTCAAAGCTGTAATCCCCGATGATGTCGCCTGCTAAGCAGGTGCGCGCGGAAAGCCGGTATTCATAAGGCTTTTCGCCCCATTCTCCGGCGTCTTTCAGCGGCGGACGGTACGGCATTTCCAGCACGTCCGGCATATGACATGCAGCAGATGCGTCCAGAATCAGCACCTTGATGCCGTTCTCCACAATGTCCATGACTTCCGTATCGAGCCAGCCCGCATTCAGCGCAATCGCCTCGCCGGGTTCCAGATAGACCGTGACGCCGTACTGCTCCCGGATGCGCCTGATCAGCGAAATCAGCGCAGGAACGTCGTAATCGTCGCGGGTGATATGATGGCCGCCGCCGAGATTCAGCCACTTCATCTGCGGGAGATACGCGCCGAATTTTTCCTCAAACGCGGCAAAGGTCGTGATCAGATCGTCGGCATTCTGCTCGCAGAGCGTATGAAAATGCAGTCCCTCGACGCCGTGCAGCAGCTCTGGACGGAAAATGGCTTTCGTCACGCCGAGCCGAGAGCCGGGCGCGCAGGGATCGTAGATCGCATGGTCGCCTTGCGTGGAGCATTCCGGATTGACGCGGATGCCAACGCTGACACCGGCCTGTTCCCAGACCGGACGGAATTTTTCCAGCTGCGCGAACGAGTTGAAGCTGATGTGGTCGCAGATCTTGCAGAGCTCGTCAAACTCCGCAGGATCGTATGCGGGAGAAAACACATGGTTCTCTTTGCGGAATTCCTCCGCGCCGAGCCGTGCCTCATAAAGGCCGCTTGCCGTTGTGCCGCTCAGATACTGCGCGATCATCGGATAGACCGCAAAGCATGAAAACGCCTTCTGCGCAAGCAGAATATGCGCGCCGCTCTCCTGTTCCACATGATGCAAAAGCTCCAGATTGCTCCGGAGCT
>JAFZBC010000349.1:0-7876 GCA_017561965.1 Oscillospiraceae bacterium | reverse complement strand
TCCCCCTAGGACGGAGCCCGTCTGGCATTTTTCGCCCCCGAGCCCCCGCTTTCCTCACCCCTTGACCCCCTTTTCACGCCTGCATACGTTTCCTGAGAATTCCGTTCAAAGTCCCGCAAAAACTGATGCGGCGCGACTAAGAGAGGGGAGGAAGAAGGAAAGAGAGTCTGAGAGGAAACCTTAAGGGAGGGGAGAGAATAAGCCGCTTGCGGCGCATCTCTCTCCTCTCTTGTGGTTTCCTCTCAGGATTCGCGCCCCGCGCCCAATTAAAATAAACAGTGGACGAAACAATCAGGAGAGGCGCGGAGCCCCCGCTGGCATATCCCTTTGGCGACGGTTGGCAATGCACGCCCAATGATCGGAACCTCACGCCGCTATTCGCGCCTTCTGTTGCGTTGCCTGCACCGTTTTTGCTCCTATGCAGCGAAGATATCATCTTTTTTTGCTTCTCCCATTGCACTTTCCGGTATAATATGCTATAATAATGGCGAATATTGTGTTTCGGTTTCACAGCGGAAGGAGGATGCCGTGCTCAAGGGTATTTCCCGCAAGACAATCCCGCGGGACATTTTCACCGGCATCATCATCGCGCTGGTGTCGATCCCGATTTCCATGGGATACGCGCAGATCGCCGGACTGCCCGCGGCTTACGGGCTGTACGGTTCGATCCTGCCGATCCTGGTTTTTTCGCTCTGCTCCGGCTCGCCGCAGATGATCTTCGGCGTGGATGCGGCGCCCGCGGCACTGGTCGGGGCGTTTCTGGCGGCGCAGGGCATCGCATCCGGCTCAGAGAAAGCGATCGCGCTGATGCCTGTGGTCACGCTGCTGGTCGGCGGATGGCTGCTGCTGTTCTCCCTGCTGAAAGCGGGAAGGCTTGCGGCGTATATCTCCACGCCGGTCATGGGCGGCTTTATCAGCGGCATCTGTGTGACGATCATCCTGATGCAGATCCCGAAGCTGCTCGGCGGCAGCAGCGGCACCGGTGAGCTACCGGAGCTGATCCTGCATATTGCGGAAACCTGCCGCACCGCGCTGAATCCCGCATCGCTTGCGGTCGGCGCTGCGGCGCTGGCTGTGCTGCTGACCGGCAAAAAGCTGATGCCTAAGCTGCCGATGGCCGTTGTCGTGATGGCAGCGGGCGCACTGCTCGGCAAAAGCGGATTTGCGGCGCACTGGGGCATCAAAATGCTGGACGCCGTCGGGCGCGGACTGCCGCGGCTCGCACTCCCGCAGATCATGCCGGAGCAGATCTCCGCGCTGCTGACGATCAGCCTGACCGTCGCGGCGGTCATCATGGCGGAAACGCTGCTGGCAACAAACAGCTTTGCGAATAAAAACGGCTATCCGGTGACGGAAAACCGAGAGATCCTGACCTACGGGCTCTGCAATCTGGCGGCGAGCCTGACCGGCTGCTGCCCGGTGAACGGCTCTGTGTCCCGCACGGCGATGGGCGAGCAGTACGGCGGAAAATCGCAGGTGATGTCGTTTGCGGCGGCCGTCACCATGGCGCTGATTCTGCTTTTCTGCACCGGCTTTATCGCATATCTGCCCGTACCTGTGCTGACGGCGATCGTCATTTCCGCGCTGCTCGGCGCAGTGGAATTTGACCTTGCGCACCGGCTCTTTCAGCAGGATAAACAGGAGCTGCTGATTTTTCTCGGCGCGTTTTTTGGTGTGCTGCTGTTCGGGACGGTGGCGGGCGTCGTGATCGGCGTGCTGCTGTCGTTCGTTTCGCTGATCCTGCGCACCGCGAACCCGAAGCGCTCGTTCCTCGGCGTGATCCCGGGGCATGAGGGCTTTCACAGCCTGGAACGCAATACGGCGGCGGTGCCGCTGAAGCAGGTGATCCTGTACCGCTTTTCCAGCAATCTGTATTTTGCGAATGTACATCTGTTCATCCGTGATCTGGAGCAGGCATTGAAGCCGGATACCAGATGCATTGTGGTCGATTCCGGCGCTGTCTGCAATCTGGATATCACGGCCGCCGACCGGCTGGAGGCATTCCGGAAATCGCTGAATGCGCGCGGGATCGCGCTGTACTTCGCCTCGCATATCGGCGCGCTGAACGACCGGTTCCGGGCGCTCGGTCTTGCCGGCTGGGTCGAGAACGGCTATGTCCGCAGAACCATCCCCGCTGCGCTGAAAAATGCGGGCTGCGAGCCGCCCTATGAAACGGAGGCGGCGGACAGCGGCCTTCGGGAAGCTGCCGCGGGGGATCCGGCGCGTCTGGAGTTTGAATGGGCGTTCGGCAATTCCGCGGAGGCGGAAATGGAACAGTATATTGAAGCGCTGCTCCGGCAGATCGACACACATGCAGCGCCGGAAACGCAGCTGACCGGCATTCTGCACGCGCGCGGCGTCTGGCGGGATGTGAGCGACTCGGATCAGGAGGAGCTGCTGACGCATTTGCAGGCGCATATCCCTGAAATCTCAGAAAAACTGCATCTCAGTGAGGCGGAGATCGAAGAAGCGATCGAGGCGCGGCGCATGAAGCTGGCGCTTCGGCTGACGGAACGGAACCCGGCGGCTGCGGAGGCGATCCGGAGCTACAACCGGAGCTATGAGGCATCTATGCGGGAGCAGGATCCCGCGCTGTACCGCCGTCTGATGCAGTACCGTGCGCAGTCATTGGCGCATCTTGCACAGACGCATCCGGAATATGCGGAGATGATCCGCGCATTCTATGAGGAACAAACATGAATCCGTTATATCAATACCCTGCCGAAGCGAATCTGCTGAAAAACGGGAAGCGCGGGAGCGAGGACTACCGCGATGCATGGAAAAAGCTGGCGGAGGTCACCGGAAAACAGGCACTGCGATCTCAGGATAAAAAACTGCAAAAGCTGCACATCTGCAAGACGGTGCTGCTGGTGCTCAGCATTGTGCTGGCCGCGCTGTATGTGATGGTTGAGATCCTCAGCCAGGTGCTGCCTGCGGCGAATGCCGGCGGCATGAAGAACATGCATGTGCTCTTTGCGGGCGTGATCGGCGTCCCGGCATTGCTGTGCTGTGCGGTGCGTGAATATGTCAAGGACGGCATTCTGCGGCATTATCTGCGGGACTATGAACCTGTCTGCGAGCAGTACGGCGTGGAAACGCTCCGGAAGGTCGGGGAGGTCATCCGCGGAGAGCACCGGACAGCCATGGGCAATTACGTCTGCCTGCGCTGCCGGAGAGGCTGCCGCTACGACCAGACACGGCACGGTCAGGACGGGATGTTCTGCCCGGTCTGCGGCGGCGATACGCTGGTCGGACGCATTACGGGCAGCCTGTTTGATATCTGCTGCAATTATCAGGCGGAGCTGGACGCGCTGGAAAGCCGTAACCTTTCCGCCGAAAACGGGTCTGTATATATGGGGCCTGCCGGGGAAACCGGGAAATAAACAAAGGGAGTATATCGTCATGAGCAAACAGAAATCTGCAAAACAGAAGAGGAAACAGACAGAACAGACTGCTGCGGAGCAGACCGCACCGGTCAGCACTGCGGCGGAAACGCCCGCCGAACCGGCGGCTGCTGCAAAGCCTGCGGAGAATCCGCGGAACGGCTTTCAGCTGCTTTCAAAATACCGCGGCGCGATCATGGGACTGGCCGCGATCTGGATCCTGATTTTCCATGAGTGGATCCAGCTGAGCACGACACCGCCCGAGGGCGGCTTTGACCTGATCAGCAATCTGGAACGCTATATCAAGGCAATCGGCTTCTGCGGCGTGGATATTTTCCTGATGCTATCCGGCATCGGCCTGACCTTTGCAATCAAAAAGGATTCACTCGGCAAATTCTACTACCGCAGACTGCGGCGCATTCTGCTGCCGTTCCTGACCATGGCAATTATCCGGTGCAGCCTGGAGCACTGGGGCATGCAGAACTTCATCGGCAACGTCACCGGCTGGAAGTTCTATACCATGAATATGTATTCGTTCCTGTGGTTCGTTCCGGCCATCTGCACGCTGTATCTGCTGTTCCCGCTCTATTATAAGCTGTTCGGCAAACCGCAGAACAAGATTCTGTTCACGCTCGGCGCAATCGGCATCTGGATGATTCTGACGCTGCTGTTCCGCGACAAGATGCGCAATGACCTCTTCGGCTTCACGAACCGTATCCCGGTGTTCCTCATCGGCGTGCTGTTCGGCTGGATGACGCAGAACAAAAAAGAAACTGTCTTTACTGCGCAGACCTGGATCACGATTACCGTGACGCTGTTCCTCGGCTTCTATCTGGCGTTCCTTGCAAACTTCCGCGGCTGGGGACTGATCGTTCCGGTTTCCAACTGCTGCATCCCGAACTGCCTGATCAGCATCAGCTTTCCGTTCCTGCTGGCAAAAGGGCTGGATCTGCTCGTGCGGAAAACCGGAAAATTCGGCGGCGCGGTGTTCAGGGTGCTGGCCTTCTTCGGCACGTTCTCGCTGGAATTTTACTGCGTGCAGGAATGGCTTGCGGGCAAGCTGATCCCGAAGCTCCAGGGGAGCGGCTGGACAAATCTCGGCATCAATCTGGTGGTGTTTGCAGCCGTGACGGCCAGTGCATTTGCGGCAAGCCGGATCTTCTCGCTGTTCTGGAAGCTCGTTGAAATCCCGGTGCAGAAGCTGAAGGCGGCAAAATGACGCGTACAGGCGGCAAATCGCGCTCTGATTGTTGAAAAGAGCACGCGAAAAACCGGCGCTTTTTGTCAAAAGCGGAGAATTTTTCAAACCCCTTGACTTTTTGTATAGTTTCCATTATAATGATATGTGCGCGTACTGTCTGTGCGCGCACATATTCTATTTTATAAAGAAGGAGGAAAACTATGCCAACTTTTAATCAGCTCGTTCGCAAGGGCAGAAAAAGTCTGACGGAGAAGTCTACGGCTCCGGCACTTCAGAAGGGTTACAACGCACAGAAGAAGTCCCAGATCGACCTCAGCTCTCCCCAGAAGCGCGGTGTCTGCACTGCTGTTAAGACTGCCACCCCGAAGAAGCCGAACTCTGCTATGCGTAAGATCGCCAGAGTGCGTCTGACCAACGGCTATGAGGTCACTGCTTACATTCCGGGTATCGGTCACAATCTGCAGGAGCACAGTGTCGTGCTGATCCGCGGCGGTCGTGTCAAGGACCTCCCTGGTGTGCGTTACCACATCATCCGCGGTACACTCGATGCGCAGGGCGTGAACGGCCGTATGCAGGCCCGTTCCAAGTACGGCGCAAAGCGTCCGAAGGCAGGCAAGAAGTAATCTTCACCTGCTCACCAAGGTATTCGCATTTACCCACAAGGCACTTGTGGATTTGATAGATAGCAGTTTCATATCCGTTATGAGGCGGTGTTCCCGCTTTGCTGTCTCTTTATCTGCAACGGCGCCTACACTACGCCCCGCTGCGGCGGGCACGGGTGAGTACCTGTGAATTCATCTTTTATGAAGGAGGGAAGCGAGTATGCCAAGAAGAGGCAATATCGCAAAGCGTGACGTTCTGGCTGATCCGATGTACGGTTCCAAGCTCGTAACACGTCTCATCAACAACATCATGCTCGACGGTAAGAAGGGTGTCGCACAGAAGATCGTGTACGATGCTTTTGAGATCGTCAAGACAAAGACCGACCGCGATCCGCTTGAGGTATTTGAGCAGGCAATGGAAAATATCATGCCTGTCCTGGAGGTCAAGGC
The DNA here is from genome assembly GCA_017561965.1 of Oscillospiraceae bacterium. Taxonomy (GTDB): domain Bacteria; phylum Bacillota; class Clostridia; order Oscillospirales; family Ruminococcaceae; genus Firm-04. Next base: position 2,240 of record JAFZBC010000349.1, on the reverse strand, counting down.
ACGCCGTATGGGCGGTGCGACCTATCAGGTGCCGATGGAGGTTCGTCCGGACCGCCGTCAGACCCTCGGTCTGCGCTGGATCACCAAGTATTCCAGACTGCGCAGCGAGAAGACCATGAAGGAGCGCCTTGCAGGCGAGATCATGGATGCTGTCAACGGTACCGGCGGTTCTGTCAAGAAGCGCGAGGATACACACAAGATGGCAGAGGCAAACAAGGCGTTTGCACACTATCGCTGGTAATTTCGGCTGTATTTTCAGCCGGATTTGCCTGTTTGTTCCGGCATAAGGCTGTGCCGGAGGGCGTAACAATTTAGGAGGAACTCTAATGCCAAGAGATTGTAGTCTCGAAAACACAAGAAACATCGGCATTATGGCTCATATCGACGCCGGCAAAACCACCACGACCGAGCGTATTCTGTTCTATACCGGTATCAATCACAAGATCGGCGATACCCACGACGGTACCGCGACGATGGACTGGATGGAGCAGGAGCAGGAGCGCGGTATCACGATCACCTCTGCTGCAACCACCGCTTACTGGAAAGAGCACAGAATCAATATCATTGATACCCCCGGTCACGTGGACTTTACCGTTGAGGTCGAGCGTTCCCTGCGTGTTCTGGACGGTTCCGTAACCGTCTTCTGCGCAAAGGGCGGCGTTGAGCCCCAGTCCGAGACCGTTTGGCGCCAGGCGGACAAGTACAAGGTCCCGCGTATGGCGTATGTCAACAAAATGGACATCATGGGCGCGGATTTCTACCGCGTCGTGGAAATGATGAAGGATCGTCTGCACTGTAACGCAGTTCCGATCCAGCTGCCGATCGGCTCCGAGAGCGATTTCAAGGGCCTGATCGACCTGCTGGAGATGAAGGCTTACATCTACGACGAGAATGACCGCCTCGGCCAGCATATCGCTGTTGAGGACATTCCTGCCGATATGCAGGAGCAGGCGGAAACCTACCGCATGGAAATGATCGAGCATGTCGTCGAAACCGACGAAGAGCTGATGGAGAAGTATCTGAACGAAGAGGAGCTCACCATCGACGAGATCAAGCGCGGTATCCGCAAGGGCACGATCGAAAACACCATCGTTCCGGTTGTCTGCGGCACTTCCTACAAGAACAAGGGCGTGCAGAAGCTGCTCGATGCCATCGTCGATTATATGCCTTCTCCGCTGGATGTTCCGGCAATCACCGGCATCAACCCGAAGACTGACGAGGAGGAGGAGCGCCCCTCTGACGACAAGGCTCCGTTCGCGGCACTTGCATTCAAGATCGCAACTGACCCGTTCGTCGGTAAGCTCTGCTTCTTCCGCGTTTATTCCGGTAAGATCGAAAAGGGTACTTCCGTCCTGAACTCCTGCAAGAAGCAGACTGAGCGTATGGGCCGTATCCTTCAGATGCACTCCAACCACAGAAAGGATATCGAAGAGGTCTACGCAGGCGACATCGCTGCCGTGATCGGTGTCAAGAACACCACCACCGGTGATACCCTCTGCGACGAGAACCACCCGATCATCCTGGAGTCCATGGAATTCCCGGATCCGGTTATCAACCTCGCAATCGAGCCGAAGACCAAAGCCGGTCAGGAGAAGATGGGCATTGCCCTCTCCAAGCTCGCTGAGGAAGACCCGACCTTCCGTACATGGACCGATTCCGAGACCGGCCAGACCATCATCGCAGGTATGGGCGAGCTGCACCTCGAAATCATCGTTGACCGTCTGATGCGTGAGTTCAAGGTCGAAGCAAACGTCGGCGCTCCGCAGGTTTCTTACAAGGAAACCATCCGCAAGACCGTCAATGAGGACTACAAGCACAAGAAGCAGACCGGTGGTACCGGTCAGTACGGTCACGTCAAGATCACTGTTGAGCCGAATGAGCCGGGCAAGGGCTACGAGTTCATCAACAACATCGTCGGCGGTGCGATTCCGAAGGAATACATTCCGGCTGTCGATGCAGGTATCAAGTCTGCAATGCAGGCAGGTACCGTTGCAGGCTATCAGGTCGTTGACGTGAAGGTCACCCTCTACGACGGTTCTTACCACGAGGTTGACTCTTCCGAAATGGCGTTCAAGATCGCCGGTTCCATGGCGTTCAAGAATGCAATGCGCATGGCAGACCCGGTTCTGCTTGAGCCGCTCATGAAGGTTTCCGTCTTTGTGCCGGAGCAGTACATGGGCGATGTCTTCGGTGACCTCAACGGCCGCCGCGGACAGATCCAGGGTCAGGAAGTCCACAAC
>JAFZBC010000348.1:0-2870 GCA_017561965.1 Oscillospiraceae bacterium | reverse complement strand
GGTAAAAGGGCAGCGGCTGCGGTGCGCCTGAAACACCCTTTTTGGACAGCGAATTCTGTGTCAGAAAGACGGCAATTCCCGCGGCAAAAACATTTGCAATGTGAACAGAATTCCGAGCACCAGTGTATCAATAATCAGCTGTAAAATGAATTTGCCTTTGAAATCAGACATAGCGGATCTCCTTTTTCATTCAGAAAATGAATCTGCACACACTTTGCTGCACATTCTGTTTCTCAGTATAACATATTTCCGCAGATTTTGCAAGCGGGAAGTGCCCGCCTCTTTTGATCATTTCGTCCGCTGTTTATTTTACTTGGGCGCGAATCCTGAGAGGAAAACACAAGAGAGGGGAGAGATGCGCCGCAAGCGGCTTATTCTCTCCCCTCCCTTAAGGTTTCCTCTCAGACTCTCTTTCCTTATTCCTCCCCGCTCTTGCTTCGCGCTTCATTGTTGTAAGGAGAAGCAGCCTAACAGAAGCCGCCGCGCGGCGAGAAGCGTCGTTCATTGGGAGTGCTCCGCAGAATTCTCCGGAGGAAAATGCCCGCAGGTGCGCCCCGACGAAGACACCGTTTTCATCGCACGCAGGGCGTTGAGAACGGCAAGCAGCGTAACGCCGACGTCACCGAAAACCGCCCACCACATGCCCGCGATGCCGAACGCACCGAGAATCAGCAGCAGGATCTTGACGCCGAGCGCGAACACGATATTCTGCATGACGATGCGCTTTGTCCGCCGTGCCGCTGCGATCGCGTCCGTCAGGCGCGCAGGCTCATCCGTCATCAGTACAACGTCCGCAGCCTCAATCGCGGCATCCGCGCCGAGCGCACCCATTGCAATGCCGACGTCCGCTCTTGCCAGTACCGGCGCATCGTTGATGCCTTCACCGACAAACGCGAGCTTCTCACCGGCAGGCACCTGCTTCAGCAGCTCCTCCGTCCGGCTGACCTTTTCCTCCGGCAGCAGCTGCGCATAGCAGCCGTCCAGCTTCAGTTCCTTTGCAACAGATTCTGCAATGGAACGGTCATCGCCGGTCAGCATCACCATGTTCGTGATACCGGCCTGCCGCAGCTTTGCGAGCGCTTCCGCCGCATCCGGCTTGATCTCGTCCGCGATCAGAATGCAGCCGATGAATGCACCGTCTGCCGCAACATAAACCTTCGTCCCCGCACTGTCGTTTTCCGCAAACGCAACGCCGTTTTCCCGCATCAGCTTGGCGCTGCCGGTCAGGACGGTTCTGCCGCCGATTTCCGCACGGATGCCCCGTCCGGAGATCTCCTCGCACGCGGTGATCTCAGACATGTTCAGCGTGCCGTCAAATGCCTCCAGCACGGATTTTGCAATCGGGTGATTGGAATGCTGCTCGCAGGCTGCTGCCAGACGCAGAAGCTCCGCTTCGGTATGTCCCTCTGCGGGATACAGCGCGGAAACACGGAACACGCCCTTTGTCAGCGTACCCGTTTTGTCAAAGACAAGCTGCGTGACCTTGCTCAGCGCCTCCAGATCGCTGCTGCCCTTGACCAGCACGCCGCATCTTGAGGCAGCGCCGATCCCGCTGAAAAAGGTCAGCGGAATGGAAAGCACCAGCGCACACGGACAGGAGATAATCAGAAAGACGAACGCCCTGCGGATCCACTCTGACCAGGCTGAACCCGTCACAAGCGGCGGGATCACAGCCAGCAGCAGCGCAAGCCCCACAACGACCGGCGTATAATACCGTGCAAAGGTCGTAATGAAATTCTCGGTCGGCGCTTTGCGCGCGGACGCGTTTTCGACCATGTCAATGATTTTGCTCGCGGTCGATTCGCGCATTGGCTTCGTCACTGTGACGGTCAGCGTACCGCTCTGATTGATGCAGCCGGAGAGCGCCGCATCACCGGGCTTCACGCGCCGCGGCACGGATTCGCCGGTCAGCGCGACCGTATCCAGCATGGATTCGCCGTCCGTGACGGTGCCGTCCAGCGGAATCCGCTCGCCCGCTTTGACGAGGATCTGCTCCCCGACGCGCACCTGCTCCGCAGCCGTGTCCATAACTGCTCCGTTTCGCAGCACATGCGCGGTATCCGGCCGGATATCCAGCAGCGCGGCAATGGAGCGGCGGGAGCGCCTGACGGCAAGCGACTGGAAATATTCACCGATCTGATAAAACAGCATGACTGCGGCAGCCTCCGGATATTCGCCGAGGAAAAATGCGCCGACCGTCGAAATGCTCATCAGGAAATGCTCGTCGAAGATCTGTCCCCTTGTGATATTGCGGAGTGCTTTCAGCACAACGTCATAACCCGCGATGATGTAAGCCGCAATCATCATGCAGAGCACCGCCGACGACGGCAGATGCAGCAGATGCGCCGCGGCCAGTCCCGCAAGAAAGACCGCTGCGCCCGCCAGAATCCGGATGCGCATGAAGCGTTCTGCGCGGCCGTCATCCGGCGCGGCTGCACGGGTCTGCGCGGCCTGCACAATGACCTCGACGTCCGGCTCATGCTTGTGAACAATGTCCGTGACCGCCGCAAGAACAGCCTCGCGGTCATTGCCGGAAATATGCAGCGTCAGCGTCTGCTGCATGAGATTGACCGCAGCCGCTTCGACCTCTGCAAGCGCCGCTGCATCATGCTCGATTTGTGCGGCACAGTGCGGGCAGTCCAGACCTTTCAGCATCAGCACGACCGCGTCTGCATCGGGTTCCGCATGCGCCTGCACAATGACCTCAACGTCCGGCTCATGTTTGTGTACAATATCCGTGACCGCCGCAAGGACGTCTTCACGGTCACCGCCGGAAATATGCAGCGTGAGCGTCTGCTGCATAAGATTCACCGCAGCCGCTTCGACCTCCGCAAGCGAAGCTGCATCATGCTCGATCTTTGCGGCACAGT
>JAFZBC010000046.1:0-1701 GCA_017561965.1 Oscillospiraceae bacterium | reverse complement strand
CTTGCAGCTGTTGCAGCCGTTCTGATGCTCCGGCGCTCCGCGTCCGGCTGGGTGATTCTGCCCGCAATGGCGTTTGTCTGTTTCAGCGGCATCGTATTCGGGTATTTCCGTTCTCCCGTAGAGCAGCTCGCAGGAAGCTTCCTCGCAAATCAGATGCTGTTTTCCATTATTTTCCTGCACGGCGATCCCGCCTACGCCCCGAAGCAGATCGGCGGAACGCTGTACGGGATCATTTTCTCCGGCGCGGCGATCATCCTGACAAGGATTCTGTTCGTCACGGATGCGCCGGTCATGCTTGCGGTGATCCTCTCCCCTGCTGCGCTGAAGCTGCGCATTCTGATGCAGGATTATCTGACGCAGAAAGGAGGTGCCGCGGATGCAGAAGAAAAAGATACGGGTCCCGTACCGGAATCCGGTACTCGCTGACGGTCTTCTTGCGGCACCGCTTGCAGCCTTCTGCGATTCCTTTGACCGGTCGCTGGCCGGTGCATTCGTATTTGTCTGCGTCATGCTGATCACCGTCCTGCTGACGGCGGTCATCCCGAAAAAGCTGTCACTTTCGCTGCGTATCCTATTTTATTCCGTGACAGCCGCTTTGGTGTATATCCCGACGGTACTCATTGCGGCCACGCTGATTCCCGTTTCCGGCGGCATCTGGCTGCCGGTGATTGCGGCAGTTCCCGCGCTGACCGTGTACCGCGACCGTTACTTCGGCGGCAGAGGGATGTTCCGCAATCTGCTGCGGACACTGATTTCCGTCCCGCTCATCATGCTGCTGTTCGGCGCTGTGCGGGAAATGCTCGGCAGCGGCATGCTCTCCGGCAAAACCGTGCTGACGCATCCGCCGCTGCCGATTCTCTGCACCCCGGCAGGCGGACTGCTGCTGCTCTGCTGCGTCTGCATCGGTACAGTGTATCTGCCGAACCGGATCGGAAAGGAGGCGGAGCCCCATGCTGCTCGCTGATTTTCTGGTGATTCTTGTGCAGAATCTGCTCTTTTCCGAGCTTCTCGGACTCCCGTCCGTTGCAGCGGCAGGCAGCAGAGGCAGGGGGCTTCTCCGGACAGGCATCTTCACGCTGCTGTTCTGTGTCCTCTGTGCCGGAGCCGTTGCAGCCGTACGCAGCTTTCTGCCGGTTCGGCTCGAAAAGCTGCTGTTTCCGCTCTTTATCGCGATTTCAAGCGGGATTCTCGATCTGATTCTGATTCACCTGTTCCGGCTGATTTCCAAAAAACTGACAAAAAAAATCGCCCCGCAGATCCACGCGGCGGCCTGTTCCTCCGCCGTGCTCGGCGCTGTCCTCATGAGCACGGATTATACGCATGAAGCCGGCATCGCCATGCGGTACGGCTTCCGGATGGGCGTCGGCTTTCTGATTGCCTGTATCCTGCTGCGGCTGGCACTCCCGACGCTGTGCAGCAGCAAAATGCCCGCGGCTGTCCGCGGCTGGAGAGGCCTGTTCTTATACTGCGCGCTGCTTTCCATGGCAGGCGCATGCATGTTCCCGGCATAAACAGAGAGGAGATTATTTCCGTGAAACACAGAAAAAAAGGCAGAAGGATCTACACCTACCGCGCACGGAACCGGCGTGTATTCAGCCGGAATCACCCGATGCGCTCGGCATTCGGCACGGCCGTGCTGCTCGCGCTGCTGAGCGTCTGCGTGATCGTCGGCTACAACGTCATCGGGCCGATTGTCACGCG
>JAFZBC010000347.1:0-2010 GCA_017561965.1 Oscillospiraceae bacterium | reverse complement strand
GACGGACAGATTCTGGCGGAACTGCCGCTGCCGGTCGCAGGACTGATGAGCGATGCAGACGCAGAAACCGTTGCGGCGCAGAACCGCGCATTGAATAATGCGGTGCGGGCGCTCGGCGTGCCGGAGAACATCTCGCCGTTCATGAATATGGCGTTTGTTTCGTTGACGGTGATTCCTGCAATCAAAATGACGACGTTCGGGCTTGCGGATGTGCAGACGCAGACGCTGCTGCCGCTCTTTTGCTGAAAAACGGAGGACAGTATATGATACCGTATACAGGAAGCAATGACTTTGCGGAATTTTTTGCATATCTGAATGCGCAGGCAGGCAAACAGAAATATCGGCCTGCCGCGCCGGAACGGATGCAGGCTTTGGCGGCGCCGGCACAGCCGTTCCGCCTGCCGCGGGCGTATCTTGACTTTATGCGGTATGCCGGGGGCGGCGCATTCTGGGTCGGCTCCGATTACGGCTTTGACAAGGTACCGCTGCTGAACCAGTGGGGCGCGGAGCTGCTTGCGGAGAATCATGTCCCGCTGCTGCTGAAACCTGACGATTTCGTATTCCTGATGCATCAGGGTTACCGCTTCTGCTTTTTCAGTCTGTCCGCAGGCGATGATCCGCCGGTATTCTGCTTTTCTGAGGAATATGACAAGCCGGAATTTGTCAGGCTCAGCGACAGCTTTACCGATTTTATCATACGTCCGTACAGACCGATACACCGGCACGCTGAATGAAATAAAAAAGAAAAGCATCGGAAACGAATCAACGTTTTCGATGCTTTTCTCGGCAGGTGGGTAGTGGGATTCGAACCCACGATCTTCGGATCCACAATCCGACGCTTTAACCAGCTAAGCCATACCCACCATATTCAATTTTAACTGCACATGCAGCGCAGTGACGCGCCTTAAAGGATTCGAACCTTTGACTTACTGCTTAGAAGGCAGTTACTCTATCCAGCTGAGTTAAAGGCGCAGACGTCACAGAATGTGACAAAAGCGAGTGATGGGAATCGAACCCACGTAACCAGCTTGGAAGGCTGGAATTCTACCATTGAACTACACTCGCATCGGCATAGCCAGTGCGGTCAGTTCGGTTTCGTACCGGCACTGCAAGAGATATTATAGCACATAAAGACGGATTTGTCAAGAGGAAATTGCGGATTTTTTTCGATTGCTGAAACCGGATTGACAGCACCCGTGTTTTTTGATATAATGGTGACAAAGAACGGAAAGGCAGGAAGCGGAAATGAACGAAGCTGCGGCGATCATCGGCAATGTCACAACGGACGCGCATTTTCATATGCTGTACGCGGATGCGGATTATTTTCACTATTTCGGCGACGATGTGATCTATTCGATCCTGCGGACGGTGCACGAGGCGGATACGGAGCGGCTGCTGGCGCTCTCGGCCGGACTGCGTGACGGCCAGACCGAGCACACCGCCCTCAGAATGCGCGGTAATACCGCAGGTTGGCGCTGGATGCTCGCGGCGGTGACTGCGCACGGCGACGGTGAGCAGCGGCAGTTCCGGCTGCGCATTACGGATGCAGGCGGGATGCAGCAGGCACTCCTGGAGCTGGCTGCGAAAAATACGGAATACCGCTTTTACCTGAACCTGATGCGCGACCTCTCGTTCAGCTACTCGTTTCAGACGCAGCATATCCGTCTGGCGGCCTTTGACGTTTGCCGCGAGAATGTGATCGCGGACATGCGCCTTGCCGACTGGAAACAGCAGGCGATTGCCGGCGGCATGGTGGTCGAGCGGGATATCCCGAAATTTGAAAAGCTCTGCGCCGACATTGAATCCGGTGTGAGCCGCTTTCAGTGCGAGCTGGAAACGAGCGTCTGCTCCTTGGGCAAACGAACGGAATACTGTGCATTCCGGGGCGTGACCTGCTCGGATGCGCCCGGACAGCGCCGGGTGCTCGGCACGGTCGGATTCCTGCACGCGAAATATAAAAGCAAGGAGCCGGGCTGGCTGATCGAAACCACGCGCGATTCCGCAACCGGT
>JAFZBC010000346.1:0-7291 GCA_017561965.1 Oscillospiraceae bacterium | reverse complement strand
CCGACGAGCACATATTCCACATGCTCCTCCGGGTTCTGCTGGATGACCTCCTGCAAAACGGTCTTGTAGTCGTGGAACGCCTCCGAGGGGCGGTCAAACTTCGCCGGCAAAAACTGTAAAATATACGGGGTGACGGCCTCCATGCCGCCGTCCAGAAACATTGCGGCGATCACCGCCTCAAATGCGTCCGAAAGGATCGAGGGGCGCGTTCTGCCGCCGGACTGATCCTCGCCGTGGCCGAGCAGCAGGTATTCCCCGAGCCCGATCTGCTTTGCCCACTCAAACAGTGACTTTTCGCAGACCAGCGACGCGCGGATCTTGGTCAGCTCGCCCTCCGGCAGATGCGTACAGCTCCGGAACAGATGATTGGACACAACGATGGAAAGCACGCTGTCCCCGAGAAATTCCAGACGCTCATTGCAGCGCAGCGTCCCGCGCTTTTCATTCGCATAGGACGAATGACAGAGCGCCTCTGTCAGCAGCGCGGCGTTTTTGAATGTATAGCCGATCCTTGCTTCAAATTCCGTTTGCGGTCTTGCTCCCATGTTTATGCCTCCTGCGGATCATGCATCCGATCCGTCTGCCTTCTCCTGCTCCTTCCGTGCGGCAAGCGCCTCCGCGATCGTTTCGCAGATCCTGCCGTCCACGCAGTTCTTTGCCTGCCGGACCGCATGGAAAAACGCCTCGCCGTCCGAGCTGCCGTGCGCCTTGATCACCGGTCTGGAAATACCGAGCAGCACTGCGCCGCCGACCTTTTTGTAGTCAAAGGAATCCTTGAGCGCACTGAGCTTATCCATCATGAAGATCGCGCCAATCTTTCCGGCACCCGTGAACATTTCCTTGATCTTGCCCGCAAAGAACTTGCCGAGCCCCTCGTAGAGCTTCAGCACGATATTGCCGGTAAAGCCGTCCGTCACAAGCACGTCCGCATCACCGGAAGGGACATCTCTGCCCTCGATATTGCCGACGAAATTGACGTCCGCCTTTTGCAGCAGCTGATAGGTTTCCTGCTCCAGCTCTCTGCCCTTGCACTCCTCCGCGCCGTTGTTGATCAGCGCAACGCGCGGGCGTTCGATCCCCATGACCTTTTCCATATAGATGCTGCCCATGATGCCGAACTGCTCCAGCATCTCCGGACGGCATTCGGTATTCGCGCCGCCGTCCATCAGGATCGCGTGGCCGGTGTTCGTCGGCAGCAGCGGTGCCATGGCCGCGCGCTTGATGCCCTTGATCCGGCGCGGGATCATCGTGGCACCGACCAGCAGCGCGCCGGAATTGCCGGCGGATACAAATGCATCGCCCTTGCCGTCGGCCAGCGCCTGCATGCCGAGTGCCATGGAGCAGTTCTTCTTCGCCTTGACCACATCGGTCGGCTGATCCTCCATCGTGATGACCTCGTCGGTATGGAGCAGCGTGATGCCGTCCAGAGAGATTCCGTGTTCGGCAGCCAGCGCCTTGATCTTGTTCTCGTCGCCGCTGAGCACGACCTCAACGCCCAGCTCCTTGACGGCTCTTGCAGCGCCCTCCAGCGGAGCAAGCGGGGCATTGTCGCCGCCCATCGCATCTAAAATAATACGCATAATGGATCGACCTCTTTTCAGGTTTTTTGCAGAACGATGCCGCTCTGCGGGATAGCTTATTTCTTTTTCCGGACATTCTCTTTCTGAATTACGGCACAGCAGAGCAGACCGAACAGAATGTCCGTCATCAGCGTCACACATGCAAGATGCGTATACATTTCACCGCGGAACACCAGTGCAAAACCTGCACACGCAAGCGTCAGTACCGTCCAGACGATCCAGAGGATCAGAACCGTATTCTTCATCGCAATTCTCCTATTTCACCCAAAACATTTGTGTTTGCAGATGATTTTCCGGGCGCCGGTTTCCCCGTCCGGCATCCCGCATCTGCGTCTGAATCTGTTTCTCTTTCCGTAAGAATTTTCTTTTTCTTTTGTATTATGACGCTGCAAGCGCCGCATCCAGTGCAGCAAGCGCCCTGTCTGCATACGCCTGATATTTCCGCTGCTTGCCGTCCTTTCCGCGGAATCTCTCAGCCGGCATCGGGAGGATCCCCATATTCGCTCCCATCGGCTGCAAATTTTCCTGATACGGATCTGTAATATAGGCGGTCAGCGCACCGAGCATCGTTTCCCGCGGGAGGATCAGCGGCGGCGCCCCATTCACCGCACGCACGGTATTCAGTCCTGCAAGGATCCCGCTCCCCGCAGATTCCATATATCCCTCCACACCGGTCATCTGCCCGGCAAAGCGGATGCGCGGCTCCTTCCGGAGCGCATAGGTCGGATCGAGCAGCCGCGGCGAATCCAGAAAGCTGTTGCAGTGCATCACGCCGTAGCGGACAAACTCCGCATGCTCCAGCCCCGGGATCATCGAAAAGACGCGCTTTTGCTCGCCCCATCTGAGATTTGTCTGAAACCCGACCAGATTCCAGAGCGTTCCCTCGCGGTTCTCCTTTCGGAGCTGCACGACGGCATACGGACGCTTTCCGGTATGCGGATCGGTCAGGCCGACCGGCTTCATCATGCCGTAACGGATCGCGTCCTCCCCGCGCTTTGCCAGCACCTCGACCGGCATGCATCCCTCGTATACGCGGAGCGCCTCCTGCTCAAAATCGTGCAGCGGCGCAGATTCCGCGTGGATCAGTGCCTCGTAGAACGCGAGGTATTCCTCTTTCGTCATCGGGCAGTTCAGATAATCCGCCGTTCCCTTGCCGTACCGCGACGCATAGAACGCGCAGTCCAGGTCAATGCTCTCGCCTGTGACGATCGGCGCGGCGGCATCGTAAAAATACAGCGATTTTCCGGTCAGCGCAGCGATCGGTGCATGAAGTGCATCGGAGGTCAGCGGGCCGGTTGCGAGAATCACCTGTCCTGACGGGATCTCCGTGATCTCCTCGTTGACAACGGTAATCTTTTCGTGGCTGCGGATCTTTTCGGTCACAAGCCGCGAAAACTGTTCTCTGTCCACGGCGAGCGCGCCGCCCGCCTCCACGGCACATGCCTCCGCGCAGGGCACCAGCAGAGAGCCCAGCCGCCGCATCTCCTCCTTGAGCAGACCGGCTGCGGAATCAATCCGCGAGGCCTTGAGCGAATTGGAGCAGACCAGCTCGGCGAAATCCGGTGAATGATGCGCCGGAGAAAACTTCACCGGCTTCATCTCGTACAGCGTCACGGAAAGCCCGGCCTGCGCGGCCGCCCATGCAGCCTCACAGCCGGCCATGCCCGCGCCGACGACCGTTACCGCACTCACAGCGGTCGCTCATAGCCGCAGTCCGGCTTCTCACAGACGAGCTTGCCGGCTCTGCCGCCCTTCTTGAACAGCGTATTCTTGCACTTCGGGCAGCGGTCCTCGAACGGTGTGCTCCATGTCATGAAGTTGCACTCCGGATAGCCCTCGCAGCCGTAGAAGCTGCGGCCCTTCTTGGATTTTTTCAGAATGATCTTCTTGCCGCACAGCGGGCAGAAGCCCTTGGTCGGCGTGACGATCTTCTTGGTATTGCGGCAGTCCGGGAAACCGGAGCACGCAAGGAATTTGCCGAATCTGCCGATCTTGATGACCATGGGCTTGCCGCAGACATCGCAGACCTCGTCGGTTTCCTCATCCGGCACGCGCAGACGCTTGCCGTCCATCGCCTTTTCGGCGCTTTCCAGTGTTTTCTCGAAATTGTCGTAGAAGCGGCGCAGGGATTCCACCCAGTCGGTCTTGCCCTGCTCGACGCCGTCCAGATCGCTCTCCATATCGGCGGTGAACTTGACATCGACGATCTGCTTGAACTGATCCTTCATCAGTTCAGTCGTGACCTCACCGAGCGAAGTGGGCTTTAACTGCTTGCCGTCGCGCTCGACATACATGCGGGAGAGGATCGTGCCGACCGTCGCCGCATAAGTGCTCGGTCTGCCGATGCCGTTTTCCTCCAGCGCCTTGATCAGCGTCGCTTCGGTATAGCGGGAAGGCGGCTGCGTGAAATGCTGATTGCCGTCCAGCGCCTTGACCTTCAGCGGATCGCCCTCGGTCAGCGGGGGCAGTTCCTTGTTGTCCTCATCATTCTGCACGCTGTCCTTTGCTTCCTCATAGAGCTTGGTGAAGCCGTCGAATTTGACGCTGTATCCGGATGCACGGAACAGGCAGCTGTTCGCGGTGATCTCCGCGGAAACGGTATCGAGCTGGCAGTTTGCCATCTGGCTTGCGATGAAGCGCTCCCAGATCAGCTTATACAGCTTGTACTGATCCGTCGTCAGGCTGTCCTTGACCTGCTCCGGCGTCACGTTCGGCATGGACGGACGGATCGCTTCATGCGCATCCTGCGCGCCCTTCTTGGTCTTGAAGCTGCGGGGCGTCGCAGGCAGATACTGCTTGCCGTAAGCGCCGCGGATATATTCCGCAGCCGCTGCCTTTGCCTCGTCGGAGATCCGCAGGCTGTCGGTACGCATATAGGTGATCAGACCGACTGCGCCGAGCTCGGGAATCTCCACGCCTTCATAGAGCTCCTGCGCGGCCTTCATCGTGCGCCGCGCCTGGAATCCCATGCGGCGGGACGCCTCCTGCTGGAGCGTCGAGGTGATGAACGGCGGCGCCGGCTGACGGCTCGTGACACGCTTCTTGACGGATTTCACGATGAATTCCGCATTCTCCAGCGATTTCAGGATCGCATCGGCCTCTGCGCCGGTCGCAAGCTCCGCCTTTTTGCCGTCCACCTCCGCAAGATGCGCGGAGAACACCTTGCGCGAGGACTTCGCGGTCAGCTTGGCGTCAATCGACCAGTATTCGCGCGGCTGGAATGCGCGGATCTCGTTTTCCCTGTCCACGACAAGGCGCACCGCAACGGACTGCACTCTGCCCGCGGAAAGGCCTCTGCGGATCTTCCGCCAGAGGAACGGGCTGAGCTGATAGCCGACGATGCGGTCGAGGATCCGGCGCGCCTGCTGCGCATTGACCAGATCCAGGTCGATCTTGTGCGGATGCGACATTCCGGTCTGGACGCCGCTCTTTGTGATCTCATTGAATTCGACGCGGTTGTTCTGCTCGGTATCCAGCCCGAGCAGCTGCGCCAGATGCCAGGAAATCGCCTCACCCTCGCGGTCCGGGTCCGTTGCGAGCCAGACGCGGGAGCTTTTCTTCGCCCGCGATTTCAGATCCTTGATGACATCCTCTTTGCCCTTCATCTCGATATATGTCGGGGTAAAATCATGCTCAATATCCACGCTGAGCCTGGATTTCGGCAGATCGCGCACATGCCCCATCGAGGCCACGACCTCAAAGCCGCTGCCGAGATATTTCTGAATGGTTTTTGCCTTTGCAGGCGACTCAACGATCACGAGTTCTGACATGTTTCCAATCCTTCCTGCGGGCATTCGCCCGGTTGCTTCATAGTAGGTTCTGCGGTTCAGACCGCTCTGTACTGCTTGCCGAACAGCGACTCCACATAGCCGTCCAGCTCCAGTATCGTCAGCGCACTGAGCAGTGCGGAGAGATCCAGATCCAGCGCTGCCGCAATATCATCCGCGTAGGTGTCGCCGTGTTCACGGAGAAATGCAACGATCGCACGTTCCTCCGCATCCTCCGGCAGCGGACGGTCATCGTCCTCCGCGGCGGGTTCCGGTGCAGTCTGCTCCGTGAGATATTCCTGTGCAGCCTTCTGCACCTCCTCACGGAACGAGCCGGTCGGGCGGATCAGCTCCGTGGCATCCGGCTTTGCATCCGCAGCGGCTTCATCGGAAAAGACCAGCCGTTCAGACGGCTTCACGCCGTTTTCCTGCATCACAAGATACTGCGGATAATGGCTGTAATATGACATGAGGATGTCCTCATGGCTCATCAGCGGGATCGCACCGTCCCGCAGCAGCGGGATCACGCCCGCATACCGCGGATCAAACAGATCCGCAGGCGGCACGCAGTACAGGTAACGTCCCTGATCGGCCGCGCACTGTGCGGTCACGAGCGAGCCGCTCCGGGCAGCCGCCTCCATGACGGCCGTTGCATAACCGAGCCCGCTCAATATGCGGTTCCGCTTCGGGAAATTCGCCGGAAACGGCTGTGTCCCCGGCATATACTCCGAAACCATCAGGCCATGCCCTCCGGTCAGGATCCGTTCCCGGAGCGCCTGATTTTCCCGCGGATAATTGACGTTGAGGCCGCAGCCGAGCACCGCGACCGTCGAGCCGCCTGCATCGAGAGCGGCGGTATGTGCGGCCGCGTCAACGCCCTTTGCAAAGCCGCTGACGATCACAAAATCGTTATCGGTACAGAGCGCGGAAATCATCGTATGCGTGACGCGCTCCGTATAGGGCGATGGATGCCGCGTGCCGACAACCGAAAGGCTCAGGGGCTTTTTCAGCAGTTCCGTATTGCCCTGCGCGGTCAGCAGCACGGGCGGCGCGCCGATATCCCGCAGCAGTGGCGGATAGTCCTCGCTGTCGATCGGCAGCAGCGCAATGCCGTGCGTCTTGCAGAAGTAGACAATGCTGTCCGCTTCCCCGACCGTATGCGCCGTCATCGCCTTCTGCGCCTGCGGCGGCAGGTCGCGCAGCAAGCCCGCCTGCATCGCTTCATAGACATCCGCAGGGGAACCGAGCCGCTGAAGATACGACAGCAGCTTCACGCTGCCTGCGCCGAATACCAGCGAAAGCCAGACCCAGTAGCGCAGCAGCTCGTCCTTTGTATGCTCTGCCATTGCGGGCACCTCCGTTCGCAGCCGCAGTTATGTTTTTGCCATTTCCCAGAGAAATAATCCTGCCGCCATCGCCGCATTCAGCGAATTGGATGCGGGGGACATCGGGATCGTCAGCTTTACGTCACAGCGGTCGCTGACCTCCCGCGGCAGGCCGTTGCCCTCATTGCCGATCAGTACGACGCCGCCGCGGCTGAAATCATACTGTCCGAGCAGCACCGCATCTCTGTCCACAACGGCCGCACAGACCGGAACCCCGGCTGAACGGCAGTGTGCAAAAAACGCATCCGTATCCCTGATCCGGCGGATCGGTGCGCGGAAGATCGCGCCCATGCTCCCGCGGATCACCTTCGGATTATACAGGTCGCAGCACTGATACAGGTACAGCCCGTCCGTGCCGAGCGCCTCCGCCGTCCGCAGGATCGCCCCCAGATTGGAAGGATCCTGCAAGCAGTGCAGCAGCATCGCGCGGTCGCCTGCCTGCGGCATCAGATCCCGCTCCGGCAGCATTTCCGCGACCGCAAAAACGCCCTGCGACGTTTCGGTATCTGCGATCTCCTTTGCCTGCTGATCGGAAATCAGCAGCATTTTTGTATCGGGT
>JAFZBC010000345.1:0-3488 GCA_017561965.1 Oscillospiraceae bacterium | reverse complement strand
TACCCGCGCTTTTCCAGCAGGTACAGCCCGTATTCGTAGGCGCGGTGCTCCGCAGCCTGCCGTTTCAGCTCTGCGATCCGTGCTTCGTCCAGATCGTCGCCGGTGTGCAGGAATTCCGACTGCACCAGATCTGCGTGCAGCCAGAGCCTGCGGTCATCCTCCAGCGTGATCTCAAACAGCCTGCCCTTTCCGGGCGTGATCTCCAGAATTTTCATGCTGATCTCTCATGCAGCGGAGAATTATTCCTCCGGTGCAAATTCCTCAAAATCCTCATCCAGATCGGCACCGGCTGCATCCAGCGCCGCGCCGGTCGCTGCAACGGCCTGATCCGCCTTCGATTTTGCATCGGAGACCGCAGCCGCCTTCTTGTTCTTTTTGGACGCGAGCACGAGCGCTTCCTTCTGCTGCATGATGCGCTGCTCGACTTCCTTTGCGAATTCCGGCTCGTTCTCAAGGATCTCCTTGACGGCATCTCTGCCCTGACCGAGCTTTCGCTCACCGTAGCTGAACCACGAGCCGCTCTTGTGGATGATGTCGAGGTCGGTTGCCAGATCCAGCACCTCGCCGGTGCGGGAAATGCCCTTGCCGTACATCATATCAAATTCGCACTCCTTGAACGGGGGCGCGACCTTGTTCTTGACGATCTTGACTCTCGTGCGGTTGCCGATGACCTCGGCGCCGTTCTTGATCGCTTCGCCCTTGCGCACCTCCATGCGGACGGACGCGTAGAATTTCAGTGCTCTGCCGCCGGTCGTGGTTTCCGGATTGCCGTACATGACGCCGATCTTTTCACGCACCTGGTTGATAAACACGGCGACGCAGTTCGATTTTGCAATGACAGGCGTCAGCTTGCGCATGGCCTGCGACATCAGTCTGGCCAGCATGCCGACATGGGAATCGCCCATTTCGCCCTCGATCTCGGCGCGGGTGGTCATGGCGGCAACGGAGTCGATGACGATGACGTCGATCGCGCCGGAGCGCACCAGCGCTTCTGCGATTTCCAGCGCCTGCTCGCCGCTGTCCGGCTGCGATACCAGCAGGTCGTCAATGTTGACGCCCAGCGCCTGCGCATAGACCGGATCCAGTGCGTGCTCGACGTCCACAAAGGCAGCTTCGCCGCCGCGCTTCTGCGCCTCTGCGATGATCTGCAAAGCAACAGTCGTCTTGCCGGAGCTTTCAGGGCCGTAGATCTCGACGATTCTGCCGCGCGGCACACCGCCGATGCCCAGTGCCATATCCAGCGAGAGAGAACCGGTCGAGATTGCCTGCACGTTCTGCACGGTGTTCTGACCGAGCCGCATGACAGCGCCTGCGCCGTACTGCTTTTCGATTTGCGCAATCGCATTTTTCAGCGCTTTCTCGCGCTCCTCCTTCGTCGCCGGAATCGTCAGCCCGACGGTCTTCTTTTTCAGCTCTGCCTTTGCCATAACATTGATTCCTTTCTGTATCGGGGATTGCGGATACTGCCGGTATCCGCTTAAAGCTGCGGGGTTATGTGTTTCCGGTGCTGCGCTGCCATGCTTCACAGAGCATACTGTACAGCGCGTCGATCTCCCTGTGATTTGACGGAATGATGCACTGTGATCCGTCCCTGAGGATGACTGCGGCCTTATATTCGGACTGACTGCTGTTTCCGGACGCCGGGATCCTTCGGATCTCTGCAATCTCCGCAAGCGGATATGCGCGGAAGCTGACCATATCGAACAGGTATCCGTTTCCGATCAGGCGTTCCTCCCTGCACGGGAGCTTTTCACATGCGGCGAGCATCTCTGCAAATGCTTCGTCGCCGGTGCAGCCGATGCTTTCCTGCATTCTGCGGATATCGTGCGGGACGCGGATATAGACCGCAGCTGTGATGCCGGTGAACACGAGCATCAGCGCCGCTGCAATGAGAAAGACGGTCATATCGCCGGGATCAGCCGGTTCTGACGGCCGGATCAGGTATGCATACAGGCCGCCGCCGATCACGGCTGCTGTGAACAGCAGCATCATCAGCAGAAGCAGCAGCTTTTTTCGCCGGTACTTCCGGATCAGCGCCTGATACATGCACGGTCACTCCTTTCAGGTATGTGCCTTCACATCGTCCCAGTTCTCCGCATCATAGGCGGAGATCATCCAGTTGAAGCCTCTGTGCCGCTCGACGACAATGTCATGCAGCAGTCCGCCGCTGACCGGTTCATTTTTGATCAGCGCATCCACGCACGCCCAGTCCATACGGTAAATCAGATCGGCATGATCGAGAATTTCGTTCGCCGGGCGCATGACAACCAGCTGCATCAGCGTGTCAAAGTCCTTGCATTTGTTGATTCTGCCGATTAGCTCCGTGCAGTCGGTCACTGTGTCCGGATAGTTCAGCTCGCCGGGAATCAGCCCGCACGCCCAGAACAGCGGCATGCACATTTCAATGCGCCACGTCATCTGGACGGCGTCGCGCTGCGGGATCGGTTCAAAGGGCGGAGATGCCGGCGCAAAGAATTTCGCCTCGTCCGGCGTCAGCTCCTGCTCCAGCCCGAAGCGCCGCAGGATACCCTGAAAAAACAGCGCCGACGCGACAACCTCGTTGTCCTCTGCGGCGTCGATCGCAACCTGTGCGGTCAGCAGCGCCGTCAGCGCACGGCGGAGCAGAACCTCCGGCGATTTGATCTCCGTTTTGCCCAGCTCGGGCAGATTCGGGTTGATTTTGATATGATGCGTCCGCAAAATTGCTTCGGACTGTTCTTTTCTGGTCATGTCAGCGTCCTTTCAGCTGCGCCGCCCGAGGACGACGCGGTCATTTCCGTTCAGGTCGCGGATCGTTTCGATCCCGGTAAAGCCGTTTTCCGCAAGGATCTCCGCGACGGATGCACCCTGCGTGCAGCCGATCTCAAATGCGAGCAGCCCGCCCTTGCAGAGCGCCGCGCGCCAGAGCCGCGTGATCTCACGGTAAAAATGCAGACCGTCTGCCTCGCCGTACAGCGCCGTTTCCGGCTCAAACTGCACCTCCGCCTGCAAATGCTGCATATCCTCTGCCGTCAGATAGGGCGGGTTGCAGACGATCGCCGCAAGGTCATGATGCTGCGCGGAGAACGCTGCTGAGAGGACGTCCGCACAGACGAATTCTGCGTTCTGCATATTGTGATATGCCTTGTTTTTCCGCGCATATGCAAGCGCCTGTTCACTGATGTCCGCGCCGGTGAAGGCGGTCTGCGGCATGTGCGCCGCCAGTGCCAGCGCGATGCATCCGCTGCCGGTGCAGAGATCTGCGATGCGCTGTCCGGCACGATCCGGAACGCGGTTCAGCACGGCGTCAACCAGCGTTTCGGTATCCGCACGCGGGATCAGCACGCCTGTGCCGACAAACACCGTCAGCCCGTAAAATTCCCATTTGCCGAGCAGATATTGCAGCGGTTCATGCTTTGCCCGGTGCTGCGCGATATCACGCGCCTGTGCTGCGGAACCGGCGTCTTCAAGGATCCATTTTGCTTCCAGCTCTGCATCCTCGATGCCGC
>JAFZBC010000344.1:0-6615 GCA_017561965.1 Oscillospiraceae bacterium | reverse complement strand
TCTCTCGTCCTCGCCGCCGCCGTGCATCAGATAGAAAATATTGTACTTCTTGCTCTCGTCATAATCCGGCGGCAGATACACATAGCAGGTATTCGTGCCCTTGGGTCCCTGATAATGCTCCTCGATCACCTTGCCGGGATGCGAGGACTGGCTCAGATATACGCGCTCGTCAAAGCTGTGATACGTCAGCGGCTTGTATTCATAGGGCTCGACTGCGGGCTTGACAGGCTCCGGATATTCGGTCAGCTCCACGGTCAGGAACTTCTGGAACCAGTGCAGGTCATCGGCGTCCACCTTGCCGCTCTGATCCACGTCCGCTGCGCGGAGCATCGTCTTGTTCGGGAAGTCTTTGCCTGTGTACTGCTTGGCCAGTGCGAGATCGGATGCATTGACCGTGCCGTCACAGTTGACGTCACCGAGCGTGAATTTGACCGGCTTGGGACCGTCGATCTTCGTACCCTTTTCGGCGCAGACCGCCTCGTCAATCGTGAAGGACGTGCTGCCGGATTTGGTTTCGACATAGAGCGTCAGATCGGTTACGCCCGCCGGAACCTGATACGAATCGTTGGCCAGCTGTACGTAAAAGCCCGCCATGGTTTCTTCCTGTGCAAGATGGTCGTAGACTGCGGTGCCGCTCGCGTCCTTATAGCTGAGCGAAAGCATAAAGATCACCGACTGCGGCCCGCTTTCGTAACGCGCACAGACACTGAAGCTGTAAGACTCGCCCGGCGTGCAGACGGATTCCAGACTTTTCTGCGCACCGTTCCACGAATCCGATCTTCCGGTGACGGACAGCGCACCGGTACCCGAATACGGGTTATCGGATGTCGTTTTGACTGTCGCGCCGCCGCGGCCTTCCCAGCCGCAGTCGCCGGAGTCAAAGCCGTCGTTGAAGATGTAGCTGTCGGCCGCATAGACCGGCAGCGCAGCGGCTGTTTGCAGCAAAATGCCGCAGGCAAGCAGAGCCGCTGCCTGTCTGTTCCTCATTCTGTTCATTTGATTTCCCCCTGTTTTTGAATTACGGTTTGTTCTTCTTTTTTCAGGCACCCGCCCGATCCGCAGGTTCCTTTATATTCTTAATTTTACTATAATTTTTGGGGACTGTCAAGAATTATGACGATTTTCCGCAATAATTAAGCAATCTCGCCGATTTTGCGCATTGTAGCGCGGATGCAAAAGGATCCCCCGCCCCTCCGTTTCCGGAAGGGCGGGGGATATGATCACTGCACATCTTACAGCGTAATCTGTTTTGCGATGTATCTGAGGATCACGGTTGCGTCCTCGGCATCGGCCTGGCCGCTGCCGTTCACGTCGCCGTTTTTCAGTCCCTGATCCGTGACGCTTGCCTCGGCATCTGCAACTGCATAGCGCAGCAGCAGCACGACGTCCGCAACATCCACATTGTTGTCGCAGTTCGTGTCGCCCTTGCGTCCGCCGGAAACCGCGGCAGTCGTCGCCGGAGCCGTTTTCGTGGTCAGCGGCTGATAGTCTGCGGGCTTTTCCAGCTTTGCCGCAGGAATATCCGTTGTGACAGGCGGTTCGATTTCCTCTGTCAGATCCAGAATGTCATAATACGCCGGGATCGGCTCCATGTCGGAACGGAACAGGGAGTTCTGGTGCGGGCGCAGTGTCCGCCAGCCGGAACCGAGCGGCTGCCACAGCGTCACACTGGAAATGTTATCCGCGTAGGTCAGTGCAATGCGGAACACATCCGACCACATTGCACGCTGCTTATAGGAATTGCCGTCCTGACTCGCCGTAATATCCAGCTCGGTGATCTGAATATCCAGACCGAGCGATGCGAACTTCTTGACAGCGGATTCATAGATCGTTTTGTCCGGATATGCAGTGTCCAGATGCGACTGCATGCCGATACCGTCAATATAGTCGCCTTCCTTCATGATCTGCTTGGCCAGACCGCAGAGATCCGCACACTTTTCCGGCATATACTCGTTGTACTCATTCAGATAGAGCTTGCATTCTGCCGGCGCGTACTGTCTTGCCCACTTGAATGCATTGATGATGTATGCAGGGTTGTCGTCGCCGTAAATCTTTGCATAACCGGAAGTATCAAACGCTGCACCGTTCTGAACGCGCAGGCCGCCGCCTTCATTCCTGAACACTTCATTGCAGACGTCGTAGGCATACAGCTTCAGATCCGGATAATCCGTTTTGAGCTGCGCAAAGGTCTGCCGGATCATGCTCTCGATGCGCGCATCCGATTCCTCGGGCGTGCCTGCGAACATTTTGTCCGGCGTCTGGCTGTACCACACAAAGTTGTGGCCGCGCAGACCGATCTTGTTCTCCTCTGCAAATTTCAGGATACCCGCAGCGCTTTTCAGATTGACAGTGACGTCGTCCGTCCCGATCCCGGAAAGGATCATTTCCGGCTTCATCTCGTTTTCGCAGGTGATCGAGTTGAAATTTCTGAGGTAGAAATCGCGGATTGTATCGTTCTGCAATGCAACGGCACTGACCGATGCACCGACGCGGAAATACGGGCCGAGCATATCCTTGAAGCCGGTGCCGCCGCCCATATATGTATAGTCCTTGTTCTGATGCGCACGGTAAGGGACGCTGTCATCGCGCGCCGGATACTGCACTTCCTTCGGGGTGACCGCGGCCTTCGGTGCGGGGATCGCCGCAGACAGATCAATCGTCACATCGGCATCCTTCTCCGAGAGAATCGCGGAATCCATCCAGAAATCGCAGACCGAATCGGATGTTGTGACGTAAATGCGAACTGCGCTCGCATTCTCCGGATATGTGAATGTACCGCTGACGACCGTCCACTCGCCCTTCCGGCACTTTGCATCCGCAATCAGCGCAAACTGCTGTTCGTCGGCGCCGTCGATATAATCCATCTCCAGCGCAATCGTTTCGATCGACTCGCTGTTCTGCAAAAAGGCAGCCTGCATCCTGTATTCCTTGCCGGGCTGAAGCGCCAGGTCGTTCAGCGGACGGCAGGCACCCTCCCAGCTCTGCGTGCGCGCCGTGGCTTTCAGGGATTTCTCACCCGAAACGCGGAATTCCGTGTCGCAGCTCTGTTTGCTCTGATCCCAGTAATCCGACAGCTTGCGTCTTGTCCAGCCGTCCGTCGAATCCTCAAAATCAGAACGGAAGAACACGCCGTTCTCGTCCGCTTCCCGAAGTACCGGTTCTCCGGAACCCGGTGTTGTCGTGGTGGTCGGCGTCTGGATAGAAACGTAGAAATCGTTTTTCAGCACCTGAATTTCGCCTGCCGTATCGCCGGCCGCACCGCCGTAGCATTCCACATAAATGCCGCAGGATTCCGGACAGAGCTGTGTTGTGATCAGACCGGCATCCCACCATGCCTGAAAATGCTTCGCTACATCAACCCTGCCGTTGACTTTGCTGCTCTCGTTGGGGCGGGTCAGGCTGGACTGCCGGACGCTCCACAGCTGGTCGTAGGACGTCACGCCGTCAATGCACGGCTGATTGTAGCGTCTGGTGGCATACAGATCGTAATTCTGTCCGCCGACGGCAGCCTGACCGTACCGTGTTGATCCCCCGGGCGGTCTCCAGGTACCCCACCCTTCAATCACAAAGTATTCCGCACACTTGTTCGTCGTCCAGCCGTGAATTCCGTAGAACGCGTTGCCGATGAGTTTCACATTCGCCTCGTAGTTCTGCTCAATGATGCTGTACCGGTCCCAGTTCAGCGCCTCCGGGAATGTGCGGACCTGCTCGGCGCCGTAGTTAAAAGCGCCGTCCCACTCGACGGAAAATCTGCCGGATTCATCCGCCGTGAAGCTGTGCGAGCCGGAGTCGTTCTCATCGCTGTACTCGCGGCTGAGGAAAATGCCCTGCTTCTCCTCTTTTACAAGTTTCCACTCAGCAGCAGCCACTGTTGCGGGAACAGAAGCCGCTGTAATCATGATCGCCGTCATGATCCCGAAAATCCTCTTTTTCATGTTCTTCACCTCTTAAACGTCACATGATGTCATGATTTCCGCAGTGTCCCTCTGCGGAATGCTTCGGAAGGGGTGCGAAAATATCGTCCCCTTCTAATTATCCTGACCGGAAATACGCAATATGGTTACACTTCTTGTAAAAAATTTTCGGCAGATGATTTTACAGATTCCGCATGAGTACCGCACCTGACTGTCAGAATCCGCGTTCGCAGCGTGTCAGGTGAAGGATTGCCGGAGAAAACGGCAAAGGCACGCCTGCCCCGGATTCTACCGCCCGGAATCCGCACTCCACAGAAAGTAGAATCCGCGCAGCTGCGTACTTTGCGGCGGTAGAGCCCCACGCTCCGCCCGTGGAGCGATTCTGCGAAAGGGAGGTTGCATATTCCGGCGGAATGGGGTATCATAGGAACAGAATCATATGAAAAGGAGCGGTTCCTATGACAAGGACACAGCGCATCCCGCTGCGGGACAGGATTTTGCCGGATTATACCCGCGGCGAAGAGATCATGAATACGGTGACGCATATCATCGGCGGGGCGGTCGGCCTGCTGATCCTGATCGGCAGCGTGCTGATCGGCGCGGCGCACCGGGATCCGTGGGCAATTACAAGCGGCAGCATTTACGGCTTCATGACCTGCTGCCTATTCGTCATCTCCAGTGTGTATCACGGTCTGCCGGACGGCATGGGCAAGCGCGTGATGCAGGTCATCGACCACTGCACGATCTACTTCATGATTGCGGGAACCTATACACCGGTGCTGCTGGTCGGCATCCGGAAAGAATCCGTGCCTGCGGCGTGGATCGTGTTCGGCATCGAATGGGGCTGTGCAGTCACGGCGGCGGTGCTGACGGCCATTGACCTGAAAAAGTACAAGCGATTCAGCATGATCTGCTACCTGGCAATGGGCTGGGCAGTTGTCGCCATCCTCGGCATGACGCTCCGCGTGCTGACGCTCCGCGGCTTTCTGTGGCTGCTCGGCGGCGGCCTCTGTTATACGGTCGGCGCGGCTTTTTACGGGCTCGGCAAGCAGTACCGCTATATGCACGGCATCTTTCACCTGTTTGTGAACGCAGGCAGCCTTTTGCAGGCCATCGCCATTCTCTGGTATGTGCTGTAAGTAAAAGTGGTATCTCCGATGGATTCTAAATGAGGGCTCCGCCCTCAAACTCCCGCTTAAGGGACATTGTCCCTTAAGAATCCCACTATGGTGAAAGTAATGTATTTACTTGCTTTTATATTGTGGGATTCCAAAGGGATTCTATCCCTTTGGCGGGGTTTGGGGCAGCGCCCCATTATAAATCCATCGGAGATACCTTTTTACCCGCAAACTGAAACGGGCGCCCCCTTTGCGGGAGCGCCCGTTCTGCTTTTCTTCATTCAGGATTCTGTTTCAGATTCGCCGGCGGCACCCTGATCCTGCAAGATCCGCAGGCTGGTGGCGTACCAGGTGAAGCCGTTGTTGACCATGACCCAGCGCGCCGTCGCGGCATACTCATTCGTGATCTGCTTTGTCAGGACAGTATCAAACTTCACGTCAACCGTACAGAGCTTGTCGGACAGCATCCGGACGTTCTGCACCTTGAATTCCTTGTCATCGCGGCTGATGTACGGATTGTTCCAGTACACATCGTTATACAGTCCCTGCATCAGGAACGCGGCCTCCGAGCCGGGCAGCACATAATTGTTCAGCGCTGCCAGATTGTTGTTGCGCTCGGCATCCTTATTGACCACGTAATTGATATACGCTTTGGTCAGATCACCGGCACGCTGAATCAGTGCATCGTCCGGTGTGCCGCCGGTCTGCTTCATGAACAGATAGACCTGCTCGGCCTCTGCGGCGTCCGGCACGCGGTCGGGTTCCAGCGTCTTGCCGTTGCTGTCCGTGACCGAAACCTCCGGCTGCGTATACAGTCCGTCAATCTCACACTTGACCGAAAGCGGCTGCTTCATGTAGTTCAGCTCCGTCGCATTCAGAACCAGCGGAGGCTCCGTTTCCATGTACAGCTCACTGTCCACGCGCTTGCCGTTGACGGCCAGTGAGGCACCCTTCGGCATCGTGACGGAAAGCGAATACACCGGCTTGGCATCCAGATTCAGCACAGATACCGGCTCGCCCATGCGCCATTCCGGGAAGCTGTATTTCGCCGTCCAGCCGGAGCGCTCAATCGAAACGGACGCGATCGCCTTGCCGTTCCGCAGGATATAGTAGCTCGGCACGGAATCGGAAAAATACTCCGTTTTCTTATAGGAATATTCCGCCGCACCGCCGACATCCTCCACGGAAAGCCGCTTCATAATCTCGGCGGACGTTTCGTACTGAGAGAGCTCCATTTTTCCGGCTGCCTGCCGGAGCATACTGGAATAGAAATCATCGCCGATGCCCTCAAGATACTCCGCAATTTTATACTGCGGCCGCGAGGCTTCGTATTCTGCCATATAAACCTTTGCCTTTTTGACGCAGGTGCGTGTTGCAATGCTGCTGATCACGACAAACAGTACCAGCACCAGCAGAAACATAACGCTGCCGGATGGCATGGAAACGGTTGTGCGTCTTCTTTGTTGCGGGCGGCGCGCTGCCGTGTTTCTTGTGCCGTATCCGGCGTGATGCTGCTGCGGACGCTGTGCGGCAGGCCGCGGACGGTTCTGCTGCGGACGGTACCCGTTTGCAGGATGCTGCAT
>JAFZBC010000343.1:0-2194 GCA_017561965.1 Oscillospiraceae bacterium | reverse complement strand
GGCACCGTCGCAAGATTTGAAAAGCTCGAACGCGCGCTGCTCTATAAGCTGCGGAGGACCACCGCAGAGGAAATCGCGTCGCTGCCGGAGGTCGGGCAGGGACTCGAAAACAAGATCCTCGCAGCCCGCAATGAAACCTCGCTGGAATCGCTGCTGCTCGCGATCAAGAGCAAGCGCTATCCGATGGCACGCATCCGGCGCATTCTGCTGGATCTGCTCATCGGCATCAGACCGGAGGATACGCAGAGCCCGCCGCCTTACGGCAGGATCCTCGCAATCTCCGAACGCGGCAGGGATATTCTGACTGCCGCGAAAAATGCCGGCACCACGCTCCCCTACGGCACCTCGCTCTCAAAGCTGGCGGAGCTCGGTCCTGCGCAGAAGGCCTGCGCGGAGCTCGAAGCACGCGCAACCTCGATCTACGGGCTGGCGCAGCGCCGGATCAATCCCGCGGATGCGGACTATAAGGCAATGATCGGCATGGTGAAGTAATGAAAAAGAAAAGACTGCTGATCATGCTCCCGTTTTTACTGGCTTCCGGGATCGCTCTGCTTTGTTATCAGGGCAGATACCGGACCTATGATTCGTTCTCGGACTATACGGAAGACGGCGGCGAGGTTCCGTTCCTGCCGGGCAGCGGCGCGGATCATATGCGCTTTTTGCAGCGCAGGCTGCTGCTCAGCAAGCTGTATCTGTATTCGTACACGCTGCCGGAAGACACCGCGGAGGATTTTGAGCGGGTGCTTTCGGAGCGTTACCGGCTGCATCGGGATACAGACAAGCCCGGGCGTGAAACACCGGCATACTGGTACGGAAAAACAGCAGGGGCATGTGCTTCTGAGGACGAGGGACTGGATGCGTTCCCGCTGCATCTGCCGTTTGACCGCGTCACGGACAGGGATATTGCCGACGCGACAATCATCGTCTACAATCCGGTCGGCAGCGGCAGCAGAAGCTACGGCGTCCTGACCTTTCCCGATACGCGGGAATATATCTGCTTTGAATACTTATCGAGATAACACGGAGATCATGTATGATTGAATTTACCACCATTGCAGCGCCCTGTGAAGGCAGCATCACCGAAAAACGCTCGGAGTTCATAGCCCAGCTCTTCCCCGCGAAAACGGAGGAGGAATGCAGGCAGATCATCGAGGCGGTGAAGGCAAAGCATCACAAGGCGCGCCATAATGTCTGGGCATATATCCTGCGGGAGCCTGCCGCGACGCGGTACAGCGACGACGGAGAGCCGCAGGGTACCGGCGGACTGCCCGTGCTCGGCGTCCTGCAAAAAAACGAGCTGACCGACGTCTGCTGCGTGGTCACGCGGTATTTCGGCGGCGTCCTGCTCGGCGCACCCGGCCTGACCAGAGCCTATTCCGGCGCGGCGG
This sequence comes from Oscillospiraceae bacterium, assembly GCA_017561965.1. Classification (GTDB taxonomy): domain Bacteria; phylum Bacillota; class Clostridia; order Oscillospirales; family Ruminococcaceae; genus Firm-04. The sequence continues at coordinate 806 of JAFZBC010000343.1, read as the reverse complement.
CGGAATCGCTGAACAGCGCGGAGCTGCTCCGGTTCAGGGAGTCGCACCGCGTCCGGCTGGAAACGGATTACAGCTTTTACGGCACACTGAGCCACATGCTGCCGCAGTTCGGCATCAAGGATGCGGGCAGCGATTTCAGTGATAAGGTCACGCTGCTCTTTGATATTCCCGCAGCGGATTATCCGGCAATGGAATCCGCGTTGACGGAGCTTTACAACGGCAAGCCCGCACTGGAGCTGCTCGAAACACATTTTGTCAGCTATTGAGAGGTTTTTATGCGTATTTCCTTTGATCTGGACGATACCCTGTTTGTAGCGGAGGAAGACGGCTTCACGCTGGAGCCGCCGCTGAATTTTCCCTGGTGCAAAATCTATCACGAGCGTCTGCGCAAGGGAACAATCGCACTGATTCAGCGGCTCAGAGAAGCGGGCTGCGAAATCTGGGTCTATACGACCTCGTTCCGGTCGCCGTTTTATATCCGTTCGCTGTTCCGGCATTACGGCATCCGCATTGATGAGATCGTCAACGGCGCGCGCCATGCCAAAGAGGTACAGGCGGATCATAAGGATCCGATGCCCTCAAAATATCCCGCACATTACCGCATTGATCTGCATGTGGACGACGACCGCTCCGTTTACGCAAACGGGCAGTATTACGGCTTCCGCGTGTTTCAGATCGGCCCGCCCGATGACGAGTGGGTGGATAAGATCATGCAGCAGGTTGAGAAAATCAAAGCTGCTCCTTGATTTTTGCGATAGCTGCCTTTTCGATACGGGAAACCTGCGCCTGTGAGATACCGATCTCCT
>JAFZBC010000342.1:0-2101 GCA_017561965.1 Oscillospiraceae bacterium | reverse complement strand
GCAAGATCCGGCTTCTGCGGCGCCGTCATGACCGGCTCCGTCCCCGAAAAACCGCAGCCATCCCCGTCATACGGGTTTATCTCGCCCTCCAGCTGCGGCTCTGTCGTCTGCGCAGGCGTTTCGGTCAGATCCGGAAAGAACGCCTCTTCACCGGCCAGTTCCACACCCGGATCCGGTGCTGTGCCTTCCAGTCCGGGCTGCTCAAACGGATTATCCAGGCCGCAGCCTGTCAGCAGCACGGCAGATGCAAGCACCGCTGCATATTTCGGCATTGCTGCCGTTTTTCTCGGTTCAATTTTCATCTTCCTGCACCTCCGTTTCGGCTGTATCGCCCAGAAGATCACGGGCGATCTGTTCGGCTTCCTCCTCCGTGAGTGCGTCTGCACCGTCCGGAAAAACCGCGATAAACGCCGTCCGGTAATCCTCCTGCTGTTCCATCCGTCTGAATTCCAGTTCTTCCGGATCCGTTTCCTGTTCTTCTTCCGGCAACGCATCCTGTTCAATCACGCAGCGCGGATATTTTGTCACGCCGGCAAATCCCCAGTCGAACTGCTCTGCACCGTTTGCCAGCAGGCGTTCCTCCATGCCGCTGCCTGCTTCATAGAGGCAGACCATCGTTTTATGGCAGTCGTTCATCAGCCATACCTTCTGGGGTTTTCCTGCAAATTCAGCATTCTCTCCCATCCAGCCCGGCACGCCCAGCACGACTCCCGTCTGATCAAAAAAGCCGTCCGTCAGCGCCTCCACGGAGTTGTTTGCAAACGCATCCGTCAGCGGGATTTCGTCGGATTCCTCCGTGACCGGCTCCGTTTCATCCGGGCGCACATCCAAAAAACCGTCAATCTCCAGCTCGGTTGTCTGTTGGGTTTCCGGGATTACGTAATTGTCATCCGTTTTTGCTTCGCCTTCCAGGCCGCAGCCGGTCATCATGACGGCCGCTGCCGCCAGTACCAGTGCATATTTCGGCATTGCTGCCGTTTTTCTCGGTTCAATTTTCATCGTTCTGTTCCTCCGCTTTGTCGGTTGTTTCGTCCATTGTCATGTTCAGCAAATCTTTTGCGATCTGTTCGGCGGCATCTTTTGAAAATTCTGTTTCGTGCAGCGGCTTCACTTCGATATATGCCGTCCGGCACGCCGTCTGCGCCTCTGCACCAAGCGGATACTGCGTTTCACAGGCAAATCCCCAGTCAAACTGTTCTGCGCCGCTCTTTTCCAGCTCCGCAGCACTGCCGGAGTTGTCAAAATAAAAACAGACGACAACCGCTTTTTCCTGGTCAGCAAACCACGCCTGATTAGACGGCCCGTTATATTCCGCAGTTCCATATGAACGCTCCAGATTGATGCCCTGCCGTGCAAAGCCCGATCTGATATGCCTCTCGGAGCTTTCGGAAATGAAATCCGGCACAGGCACGTCGCCGCCCAGCGCAACAGGACGGTTTCCGCAGCCGGTCAGCACGACGGCCGCAGCCATAACTGCCGCATATTTCGGCGCAGATGCCGTTGCTCTCGGTTGAATTTTCATCCGGACCGCCTCCTTTACTTACTATGCATACGTTCAAAGCAGCGGGGATTCCTTATGCTGTTCCGAAAAATCGGCGGAATGCACAAATGTGCATCGGTTATTTTGTATGTTCCGCCAGATGTTGCGCGATCTGCGCGTGCTGCTGTTCATAGCTTTCAAAACGCACCGCATGGAATCCGAGCGCTTTTGCCGCCGCAATATTCTTCGGGCTGTCGTCGATGAACAGGCTCTCCTCCGCTTTCAGATCATACCGGTCAAGCAGCCGCTGAAAGCTCTCAGGGCTTGGTTTGATGACCTGCTCCTGCCAGGAGAAGATGCCGCCGTCCGTTTCATCCGCAAATGCGCGGACGTCCGGGCGGATTTCCCAGAGCGTCCGGAAATAGTTGGAGAGGTAGTACACATGATACCCCTGCTGCTTCAATTCCCGGATCCACGGAATCGTGTACGGCTTGACAGACGGGCACTCCCCGATGCGGTCAAGCGCCTCACGGATCTGCGGCTCATAATCCGGTGCATTCGCAATGAACAGCGCCGTGACCTCCTCCATACTCAGCACGCCGCGGTCCATTTCGTCCCAGG
>JAFZBC010000341.1:0-4902 GCA_017561965.1 Oscillospiraceae bacterium | reverse complement strand
TGACGGTCTTGCCGCTGACAGACATATTAAAGGTACAGAGCGTCTTGAGCTCACCGTTTTCGAGCACCTTGAACTCATACAGCGCAACGTCGTCCCGCATGCCGCCGACCAGCACCAGATGCTTCTGCGGCAGATACTTGCAAGTGCAGTAGCCGTCGCACGCAACATTGCCGAGGTAAATCAGGCGGTTGTCGTAATAGGTATACATCTCGACATCCTCGTTGTCCGCCTCAAAGCCCTTGCGGTCATACCAGTGCAGCACAAGCTCCGGGATCTCATCGCCGTCCACCATGCAGAGGCTGAACTGGAGATTCTCGCCGGTGCCGTCGGAACGGAGCACCTCAGCATACGCTGCCTGCCAGCCCTCGCCGGTTGCAGGCGGAAGCTGAACGGCCTTCTGCTCCTGCTCCTGTGCCTCCACAGGCTCCTGCTGCTGCGGTTCCACGGCCTCCGAGCCGTCCGCCGCCTCACCGATCGCGATCACACCCCAAAGGCCGGTTCTTCTGTCCTTGACCCAGGCCTGTCCGCCGATGACCGGTCTTGCCGCTGCGAAGCTGCCGACCGGGATCACGATCTTGCCGCGGGCATTTGCAAAGCCTGCGTCATCGCCCTTGTTCAGCGCGATATACTTTTCATTCACGGGATACGGCAGCTTCACGGTCTTTCCGCCCTTTTCGCCGTAGGAATAAATATAGTCCGCATCATACTCAAACGGGATCACCTGTCTGCCCGCCTGATTCAGATATCCCCACTTGCCTTTCTTACAGAAAGCAGCGATACCCTCCTTGAAATCGGTCGCCATCTCATAGTCCATCGCAGACATTTCCCGTCCGCCGCGCACGACGCCGAATCCGCCGGACACCGTGCAGGTTCCGGTCGGGCTGTCCGCCCGGAAGTTCTCAGGCATCTGGACGCTCCGCGCCACAGCTGCATCCGGGAGATCGCTCACCGTGAAGGAGTTGTCGAGCTTCAGCTTGGCGTTTTCCTTTGCGCTCCAGACATCTGCTGCCGGAAGCATGCCGAGCGTTCCGGAGGCAGCATCCCAGACCGCAGCCTTTCCCTTCTGACTGTCCGTGAGCCGGCCGCCGCAAAGCGTACACAGATCCTCCGCCGTCCGGAACAGCGTTCCCGCCGTCACGCAGAAGCAGAGGCGGTCGCCCTCATCCGGATTGTCGTCCGTAAAGATAATGTGCAGATCGCCGTTTTCCTGCATATAGCCGTACACGCGGGTGCTTTCCGGCTCGATCACGACATTGCCGTCCAGCGTGATGATGCCGACCTTGCCGCCGCGGGTCAGGAGCATGTAATCCGTGATGCCGATGTCGCCGTAATCCATACCGCTGCTGCCGATGCTGAGCGGATTGACGTCATCCGCCTCCAGGAACGGCTTGATGCGCCATTCGTAGTCGCCCTCCGCCGGATCGGATTCCGCAGCGTCGTTCTTTTTGCCGCCGGACTGGATATCCTCGGGCGGCTGGTTCTGCTGCGGCGCTGTGGTTTCCGTCTTTCCGGATGTCTGTCCGCCGCCGTTCGGCTGCTGTGTCTGGGTTCCGCACCCCGTCAGCAGAATGCTGATTGCCGCAGCGGCCGCTGAAATACGCAATGCTCTTTTCATATCTTTCCCCTTTTTTCTTTTATGCTTTTCTCATTGCAACACTTCCGCTGATATACAAAGCAGACCGGTACGCAAGGCACCGGTCTGCTCTCAACCATTAATCCTGAACAAGTTGCTTTCTTGCTTCCAGCTCTGCAAGTGCATCCTTTCTGGAGAGAGAGATCTTGCCCTTAACATCATCAATTTCCATGACCTTGACAACGATCTCATCACCCAGCGAGACCACGTCCTCGGTCTTTTCTACACGCTGCTTATCCAGCTTGGAGATGTGAACAAGACCCTCCTTGCCGGGAACGATTTCAACAAAGGCACCGAAGGTCTGGATACCCGTGACCTTGCCCTTGTAGATCGCGCCGATTTCCGGACCGTTGGCAATCGTATCGACGATCTGGATCGCCTTTCTTGCGTTTGCAAGATCAATACCGGAAACGAACACGCTGCCGTCCTCGTTGATGTCGATCTTGACATCGCATTCTGCGGAGATCTTCTGAATGACCTTTCCGCCGGAGCCGATGACCTCGCGGATCTTATCGACCGGAACGCGGGTCTGGAGCATCTTCGGCGCAAAGTCGGAAACATTCTCGCGCGGTGCGGGAATTGCCTTCAGCATGATCTCATCCAGAATGTAGAGTCTTGCCTTGCGGGTCTTTTCAAATGCTTCCTTGATAATTGCCGGGGTCAGGCCGTCCACCTTGATATCGACCTGGATCGCGGTGATACCCTTGTGCGTACCGCCGACCTTGAAGTCCATATCGCCGAAGAAGTCCTCAAGGCCCTGGATATCGACCATGGTCATGAACTCGTCGGAATCCGGCTTGGTGATCAGGCCGCAGGAGATGCCTGCAACCGGTGCCTTGATCGGCACGCCGGCATCCATCAGTGCGAGCGTGGAGCCGCAGATGGAACCCTGAGAGGTCGAGCCGTTGGAGGACAGAACCTCGGAAACCAGACGGAGCGCATACGGGAACTCATCCACAGACGGCAGAACCGGAACCAGTGCCTTTTCTGCCAGTGCGCCGTGACCGATCTCGCGGCGTCCCGGTCCTCTGGAGGGCTTGGTTTCGCCGACCGAGTAAGACGGGAAGTTGTACTGGTGCATGTAGCGCTTGGACTCCTCGTTCTCATCCAGACCGTCGATGCGCTGTGCATCGGAGATCGGGCCGAGGGTTGCGATAGTCAGAACCTGTGTCTGACCGCGGGTGAACAGGCCGGAGCCGTGAACGCGCGGGAGCACGCCGACCTCGGAGGCCAGCGGACGGATCTCGTCGATCTTTCTGCCGTCCACGCGCTTGCCCTGATAAAGCCACTCACGGACAATCGTCTTCTGGAGCTTGTAGATGCACTCGTCGATCATGGCGATGCGGGTTTCATTCTCCGGATCGAACTTCTCGTGAATTGCGTTCTTGATCGGAAGCAGTCTTGCCTCACGGATATTCTTGTCATTGGTATCGAGCGCGAACTCCACATCCTTGCGTGCGAATGCGGCGATCGCATCGAACAGCTCGTGATCGACCTCCATGGACTCGAAGGTGAACTTCGGCTTTCCGATTTCCTTCTGGATGTCGGAGATGAAGGCAACGAGCTTCTTGATCTCCTCATGTGCCTTGAGGATGCATTCCAGCATCAGATCCTCCGGCACCTCATTGGCGCCCGCCTCGATCATGACGATCTTGTTTGCGGTTGCAGCAACGGTCAGCTTCAGATCGGATACGGCTCTCTGTGCCTTGGTCGGCATCAGGATGATCTCGCCGTCCACCAGGCCGACCTCCACGCCGCCGATCGGGCCGTTCCACGGAATATCGGAAATGGAGATGGCAACGGAGGTACCGATCATGCCGAGGATTTCCGGCATTGCGTCCTGATCAACTGCCAGAACGGTCATGACAACAGCGACGTCATTGCGCATGTCCTTCGGGAACAGCGGTCTGATCGGTCTGTCCACACAGCGGGAGGTAAGGATCGCGTGCTCGCTCGGCTTGCCCTCGCGCTTCATGAAGCTGCCGGGGATTCTGCCGACGGAATAGAGCCGCTCCTCATAATCGACGGAAAGCGGGAAGAAGTCAATGCCGTCACGCGGCTTTTCGCTTGCGGTGACATTGGCCATGACGACGGTGTCGCCGTAACGAACCCAGCACGAGCCGTTGGACAGCTCGCAGGTCTTGCCTGTTTCGACTGTCAGCTCACGGCCGCAGAAGGTCGTTTTAAAGATCTTGTGGTTCTCAAACATTGGGAACAGCCTCCTTAAATGATACTTGTATTTCTCTGCTGTATATCTCTTTTGTTCATCGGCATCTGTTAGCATAAAATCATAAACTGCATGATGCTGCAATGCATGATTTCATGCTAAACCGCGCGGTGAACGGCAGAAATATCCGCAGGATCGTCCGAAAACAGCGACAGAGGGAGAAGGTTGCCCCCCTCCCTCCGTTCTTTGTGTCTTACTTACGCAGACCGAGTCGCTCGATGGTCGCTCTGTAACGCTCGATGTCCTTCTTCTTCAGGTACTGGAGCAGGTTACGGCGGCGGCCGACCATTTTCAGCAGACCACGGTAGGAGTGGTGGTCGTGCTTATGCTCTTTCAGATGAGCATTCAGGTCGTTGATGCGGCGGGTCAGGATCGCGATCTGCACCTCAGGAGAACCGGTATCGCCCTCATGAGTCGCGTTCGCAAGAATGACCTCCGTCTTCTCTTCCTTACGAAGCATGAATTTCACCTCTTTCATTGTGTTAATCCGGTAAACGCAGGTGCGGGAAGGTGAAAACCTCCTGCAAAGCGGCAGGCAAAACCCCGTATCCGCGTAAACGGTCTATTTATTATAACATATTCTGCGCCGTTTGTCTATGAATAAATTATGAACATTTCGTGAACTGTGCAAAAACAGCCGGGATCTGATGACTGTCCGTATAAAAACGGTTCACAGTTACGGAACGCATATTGACATCCGGTTACATTTATAGTATAATCCATATAATGGCATTTGTCAATATCTTCGGCACAATCCGGCATGGCAGAGTGACAATGCGACATAAACCGACTGTTCTATGACATTCCTCGCAGATACCGCATAATCTGTTATAGCTGTTCCTTGATGAAGGGGGTATCTTCTCTTGCGTTCCGCACTTTATCGAATCATTTGTTCTGTGCAGTACAGCATCGGAATGATTATCAGCATCATTATCAGTATTATCCCGCTTGCTTTTCATGTTGAAGCAGCAGTATTTACCGCAATCGAACTGACTACCACATGCATCTTTATTTTCGATTACATCGCACGGTGGGTGACGGC
>JAFZBC010000340.1:0-8161 GCA_017561965.1 Oscillospiraceae bacterium | reverse complement strand
TGACAGCCGTCGTTGTGGTTTTATTTTTGTTCTTCTTTTTCTTCGTCGTCGCGGCAGGCTTTTCGGTCTGCTCAGCCGCGGTTTCTTTCTCAGTACCGACCGCTTCGGCGGCTGTCGTCAGAACCGGGAGCGTTTCCGGCGCCTGTGTTGCGGGCTTGACATCCTCCGCAATTTGCAGGCTGAATTCCTGCTCCGACTCCTGCAAGATGCTCTGCTCCGGCCTTGATTTGCTGCGCGTTCCGGCAAATACTGCCAGCAGAATAAAGAGCACAGCCGCAGCAACAATCACGGCTGTCATTTTTTTATCCATGCAGTATCCCTCCTCTGCAAGATCATTATAACACATTCTGTTGAAAAAGTAAAGACATTTGCAAAAGCATCTGTGTAAGTTTTTGTGCTTTTTCGGGGAACCGTCGGCAAAATGCGCCGCATCCGTTCAGGAATGATATGCCGCTTTCTCCGCACAGATACAGAACCGGGGCGCTGAATTGTCTTTCAGCGCCCCGTCGGCTTATGGAAAATAGGTATCGCTGCGCGATGATCTGTAATGAGGGCTCCGCCCAAACCCGCCAAATGGATACTGTCCCTTAAGCGGGGCATGGGGCAGCGCCCCATTATCAATCCAGCGGAGATCCCGCTTACCCCTCGGTCAGCCACTGCTTCCAGACGGCAGAGGCTTCTCCGACGGTCGCCTTCTGGCCGTTCCGCACGATCGGCGTGCGGAGCAGCGTCGGATCCTCCAGCAGCTTCTCAAACTGCGCATCCGGCAGCAGATACTGCACCAGCGCTGCATCCGGGTGCTTCGGATCAATCAGGTTTTCCAGCCCGCCGACGCCGCGGATCACGCTTTCCAGCTCCCGCTTGCTCATCCCTTTGGACGGCAGATCGACCGACTGATATTTGACATGCCGCTCCTTGAAGAAGCGCTCTGCCTTTTTGGTATCAAAGCATTTGCTCTTTCCGAAAATCTGAATATTCATGGCTGCTCCTGTAATATGCTCCTGCCGCGCAGGGTGCGTCCGATCTTCGATTCCGGATAGCATTCCGCATAATCCTCCAGAATCCCTTTCACCAGAAACTTCGCGTTTTTGCCGCCCTCGATCATCGCACAGAATGCGATCTCCGGATCCTGCGCCGGGGCATAGCCGATGACAAAGGTATCCGTGCCGCGCGGTGACTGCGGCGTACCGGTTTTGAGCGCAACGTCAAAGCCGAGGTTGTTCAGGTCATATTCCGGCAGCATCGGGGTACGCGCCGCGCCGATCATGCCCTGCTCAATATAGTAGTAAACCTCCTGCGCGTTGTTCTGCGCAACGGTGGCCGCGATCTCCGGCTCCTTGACGGAGAGCTGCTCCGTCATTGTGTTATTCCAGTAGGAATTGATCAGATGCGGCTTATAGCGCACGCCGTCATTCGCAATGGTCGAGGCGACGGTCGCCATTTGCAGCGGCGTCACCTGAATCTCCGACTGACCGATCGCCGCCTGCACCAGACAGCCGACATACCAGTCAAGCCCGAGCTTTTCGTAGGTTTCCGGGCATGCGAGATAGCCGCCGCTGTCGCCGGATTCCAGCCCGAGCGGCGAACCGAGGCCGTACATCCGCTCATAATCAAGCAGCACGTCCAGGCCGAGCCGCGTGCTCAGCTCATAGAAGAAGATATTGCAGGAAACGGTCAGCGCACGTGTCACGGCAATATTTTCATGATGTCCCGTGCAGTGGAACCATGTGTCGATATACTTATAATTAGTATCGCAGTAAAACTGCGTATTTCCGTCGATCGTACCTGTATCCAGACCGGCGGTCGCGGTGATGGTCTTGAACGTGGAACCGGGACGGTACAGGCCGTCCGTGGCGCGGTTGATCAGCGGGAAATTCTCCTGCTCCGCAACCTTGTTATAATTGTCCAGCAGATCCGCAAGATCATAGCTCGGAAGCGTCGCCATACCGAGCACGCCGTTGTCCTTCGTATCGAGCACGACAGCCGCGCCGCAGTACGCATTCCGGCATTCGTAATCCGTCCGCCGGAGCGTTTCACAGTGATCCGCAAGCCGCTTTTGCAGACTGCTCTGCAGCTTGCTGTTGACGGTCAGCTGAATCGTTTTGCCGCCGACCGGCTCCTGCGAGATGACGACCGAGGAAACATCGCCGTTCGTAACGGTGATCTCCTTTTTTCCGTTGATGCCGCGCAGATCCGGCTCACAGGCAAGCTCTAATCCGGTTTTGCCGACCGCATCGGACAGCGCATAATCGGAATGGCCGTTCTCCTTGAGCGTTTCAAACTCCTCCTGCGAATAGATCGGGCCGACATAGCCGATCTCATGCGGGATGACCGTGCCGTTCTCAACGGTGCGGATCGCCTCCTCAACGATGTTGACGCCGCTGAGCGTCACGCGCAGCTCCTTGATCCGCGTGACCGTTTTCAGGTCAATATCATTGGCGAAATAAAACACATTGGACATGGAGAAGCTGCGCAGGAGCATCTCGTAGCGGATGCCCGCGATGATGCGCCGGTCTTTTTCGCTGTACTCCTCACCGATCTCGTAATCGTCGCAGAGCTTTTCGATGCAGTTGCCCGCGTCCGCGTATTTGTTGAGCCGCAGATTCTTTTTCATCTCGGCCACATCGCGCTCGCGGTCATTTTCAAACACATAGGGCTGCATTTTGGAAACCGGCATGGTATCGTTCCAGTCATAGCCCGCCTCGCGCAGCAGCTCGACCGTCCGGAAAATCACCGCATTGCCCGCCTTGTTGTCGTCGGGGAAATAGGCCTTTTCAATCACGAGATTGTAGCCGATTTTGTTGGATACAATCGGGGAGCCGGTGCAGTCCACGATCTCGCCGCGCGTTGCGGGAATGACCTGTGTATACACATTCTCCACGATATGCTGCTGACTCTCCTCCTCTGCCGCAACGATCTGGAGCTTGACCAGACGGTACACGCCGAGTGCCGCAGACGCGAGCACCAGCAACACCAGAAAGCCGCCGCGCAGAAATTCGGAGATCTGACGCATGATCTCTTTCATTTTGTTCTCTCCATCGGGAAATCAGGCTGCGGTCTGTCAGCTCTCTGTTTCAAACAGATCCGCAAGGGAGATTCCGGAATAATCCTCTGCAAAATGCTCCGCCGAATCCAGCCGGACCGGCGTCTGCTTTCCGGTGATCATATTCTTGAGCTGACCGCTGCCCTGCTCCAGCTCGTTGGAGCCGAGCACGACCAGATACTTCGCACCGAGCTTGTTTGCATATTTCATCTGCGCCTTGAACGAGCGGTCCATCAGGTCAAACTCCGCACGGACGCCCATTTCACGCAGCGCATTCGCATATTGCAGCGCGGTCGGTCTTGCAGCGTCGTCCATCGGCGCAAAGTAGACGTCACAGACCTTTGCGTCCATGAAGCCGAGCTCCTGCTGCTCCATCGTGAGGATCAGACGCTCCAGTCCCATGCCGAAGCCCAGCGCCGGAATACTCTGTCCGCCGAGCTGCTCGATCAGTCCGTCATAGCGGCCGCCCGCACAGACAGTTCCCTGCGCGCCGATGCTCGTCGTGATAAACTCAAACACGGTCTTGGTGTAGTAATCCAGACCGCGGACGATCTTCGGGTTGATGACGTATTCCACGCCCATGGACGTCAGGTGCGATTTGACCGCTTCAAAGTGCGCCTTGCAGTCATCGCAGAGATAATCAAGGATCACAGGGGCATCCTTTGCGATCTCCTGATCCTCCGGCGATTTGCAGTCCAGCAGACGCATCGGATTGCGCACGAGGCGCTCCTGACAGGTTTCACAGAGCTGCTCCTTATGCGGCTCAAAATACGCCTTCAGCGCCTGCTGATAGGCCGCGCGGCAGGACGGACAGCCGATGCTGTTCAGGTTCAGCACAATGTTCTGAATGCCGAGGCGGTCGAGCACGGTCTTGCCGAGCAGAATGACCTCCGCATCCGCATAGGGCGAAGCGGCACCGGCCATCTCCACACCGAACTGGTGGAATTCGCGCAGTCTGCCTGCCTGCGGGCGCTCGTGGCGGAAGCAGGACAGCTGATAAAACACCTTCTGCGGCAGCGCCTCCGCGAGCATACCGTTCTGGAGCATCGCGCGGATCGTACCGGCAGTGCCCTCCGGACGCAGCGTAAATTTGGTTTCTCTTGCAATGACGGAGTACATTTCCTTCTGCACGACGTCGGTCGTTTCACCGACAGAGCGCTGGAACAGCTCCGTCTGCTCAAAGGTCGGGATGCGGATCTCGGAGAAGCCGAAGCTCTCCGCGACATCTCTCGTCACCTTTTCGACGGTATACCACTTGCGGATACGCTCCGGGGTAATATCCTCCGTGCCCTGCGGGCGTTTCAGGTAATTTGCCATAATCAAAGTCCTCTCAGTTTTTTTCGTTTTCCGCGTCAGCACGGGAAAAACGGATCTTTTCCAGTTCCTTCTGCGTGCGGTAGGTGCGGCTTTTCAGGCAGTATGCGCAGCCGCCGTGATTGCGGCACATCGGATCCCAAGCCCGGCATCCGCGGTATGCTTTGCGGTGCTCTTTGCCGGATGCAATCGCCTTTTCCAGTCCCATATGCACACCCCTTTGAAACGCAGAATTGCCCCTTTCTCATAAAGAGAGGGGCAATCAGTCAGGTTCAGTTATCACATGACCGTGGGATTTCCGATCTCACGCCAGTCCAGATCACCGCGCTCCAGCGCGAGAATCAGAGCCTCTGCCGTTGCGATGTTGGTTGCGACGGGAACATTGTGTACGTCGCAGAGGCGGAGCAGATTCATGTCATTCGGCTCACTCGCCTTCGGATTGATCGGATCCCGGAAGAACAGGAGCACGTCGATCTCGTCACACGAAATGCGTGCGGAAATCTCCTGTCCGCCGCCCTGCGCACCGCTTAAAAACCGCTTGATTGGCAGTCCGGTCGCCTCCGCGACCTGCTTGCCGGTCGTACCGGTCGCACAGAGCACATGACGGCTCAGCACCGCGTAATAAGCCGTGCAGAACTGGATCATCAGCTCCTTCTTGGCATCATGAGCAATCAGCGCTATTGTCATTTATAGTTCATCCTTTCTGTGAAGAAAATATACAGTGTAATCCGCACCGGATCATCCGATCTTGACGGTCAGCGGTGTGGGCTCGCCGCGCAGGCGCTTGGAAATCGCGTCGAACGCCGCAAGGCTCGGTGCAGTCGAGGGGATCGGTTCGCCCTTGCCGGTCGCAATGACAAGCTGATAATCCTCGGGGATCACGCCGATCAGCTGCACGCCGATCGTGTCAATGATCTCGTCAAGGTCGCGCACAAGCTCGGCGCCCAGCGCCTTCTTGCTCACCTTGTTGATGATGAGGCGCTGACGGCGGTTGCCGCGCGCATAGAATTCATCGGACATCATCTGCGCATCGCGCACGCAGATCGGATCCGGCGTCGTGACGACAAGGATCAGGTTCGCCTGCTCGACAATATCAAAAACATGGTTATTGATGCCTGCACCGGTATCAATAATAATGTAATCGTAGTATTTCCGGACGGACTGGCAGATGTCAATGATCTGCTGTACCGTGACCTTGAGGAACGGGTTCTTCGGCGCGCAGAGGACGAACAGATTGCTCGCCATCGGCACACGGGCGACCGCGTCCACCGCGGAAACCTTTCCGGTGAGCACGTCGCTCAGGTCATGCTTGATCTGGCCGCTCATACCGAAGATAATGTCAATGCAGCGCAGACCGAAGTCCAGCTCAATGATGAGCGTGCGGCTGCCCTGCTTTGCAAGGGTATAGCCGATTCCTGCACAGATCGAGGATTTTCCGGTACCGCCCTTTCCGGACGTAACTGCTATCGTTTTTGACATATCATTAAGACCCCTTTCCGTAACTGCGGAAGCCGTTTTTTCGCGGTAAGGCAGCTGCATTCCGCCGGTGACCGGCGCATGGTTCATTTGCATATCGCGGATGCGGTGTACCGCAGGGCACACCGATTCCTCTTATATTATAACCACAAATCGCTGATTTGTCAAATCCCTTTTCGGAAAAAATTGAAAAATTGTAAGGTTCGTGCGATTCGCTATCCCACTTTTGTGCAATTTGACAGTTCCGCGCCGGGATACTCCGGCGGATTATTGTCAGGGCTGAACAGAATCTTCTGCCGCGGCATCGGGCTGCGCTGCATCCTGTTCCGCAGCCGGAACGGTCATAACCGGCTCATCGCCGCTGTTTTCCGGCGCAGGCCCGTCCACATCGGTCAGCTGAATGCTGTTCATGATCATGCGGAATTTCTCGCGGTACTTGTCATAGTTTTCGCGGTTGCTCTTGCAGGTGACGAGATAGACACGGTCGCCCTTCATCATAATAGCCGTCGTGCATTCCAGATCCTGCCGGGATTCGGAGCCGACAATCGCGTAGGTGAACTCCAGCAGCCTTGCGTGCGAACCGGAAACGGTGATCGACTCGTCAGAGATCAGCTCGAACTCGTCCACAGCCTCCTGATACTGCATCACGACGGATTCGGTATAGCTGTCCACCTCGGCATAGCTGAACTCCATCTTCTCACCGGAAATAATGATCGAGGCGTCATCCTTGACATAGTATTTCTTGTAATACTGCGAGGCAGTTTCGGTGAATTCGTCCGGCACCTGAATGCTGATGCCCTCCGGCATATCCGCAGCGACGATCAGCAGCTCGGTATCCGCCAGGGAAGATTCCTCGGAGGATTCCTCCTTTTGCCTGGCAGTGCGCGGGAGAATCAGCATGAGCACGCCCATGCCGAACGCAACAATCAGCGCGACAAGCAGCGCCGTCAGCAGTTTATTGGACATAGAATGTATCCTTTCTGGTTAAAAGCGAATTGAAAAACCGATGCGTTTTCGGCGCATCGGCATTCCGGATGTGACCAGACCTGTAAGCCGGGTTCTGTCCTGTTATTCCTAAGGATAACGGGTGCAGCCATTTATCTAGGCGCTCTGTCGCCGGAGCGCTCAAGCCGCCTTTGCATCAGATCCGCCGAGCAGACGTTATGACCTGACACACCAATCAGCGTTGCATCGGGTAGGGTTTACACAGCAGAATGCTCTCGCATTCTCTGGTGGGCTCTTACCCCGCCTTTCCACCATCGCACCGCACCGAAGGCGCGGAGCAGTTTCATTTCTGTTGCACTGGCCCTGGGGTCACCCCCGGCTGCCGTTAGCAGTTACCCTGCTCTGTGATGCCCGGACTTTCCTCGTCAGCATAAAAAGCGCTGCCGCGGCTGCGCAGTCTGCTCACCGCTATATTGTACCATATCAAAAGTGATTTGTCAAGGTGAAAGCTGAAAAAAGACGGCATTTCACCGCCGATTTCCGCCCTTCCCGCACACCGGAAAGTATGTTTGTGAAAGACTTGACAATCTTTTCATTTTGCGGTATACTATAAATTGGAGTTTTCCGAAAAATCAAAGAGAGGAAGGTATCGTCAATGGAAGAGCAAATCAAGGCGATGCGCGCCGAAATCGAAGCCGCCGCCGCTGCCATTACCGATTCCAAAGAAATGTATCAGCTCCGGAAGCAGTACCTCGATAACAAGACAGGTCAGATTTCCGCGCTGATGAAGAATATGCGCGATCTCGCACCGGAAGAGCGCCCGGCGTTCGGCAAGATCGTCAACGAGCTGAAAACATGGGCACTCGATTTCTTTACCGCGCAGGATGCCCGCCTGAAATCCGCCGAGCTCGCAAAGAAGAACGCAGCCGAGCAGATCGACGTGACGATGCCCGCATCCGCACACGCCTGCGGCGCGCTGCACCCGAACACCCTGATCGCGAATGAGCTGATTGAGATTTTCGCCGGTATGGGCTTCACGATCTTCGAGGGGCCGGAAATCGAAAACGATTACTACAACTTCACCGCGCTGAATACCCCGAAGGATCATCCGGCGCGCGATATGCAGGATACCTTCTACGTTTCGCCGGAGCTGCTGCTCAGAACGCAGACCTCCGCCGGACAGATCCGCGTCATGGAGAACACGAAGCCGCCGATCAAGATTCTGTCGCCGGGCAAGGTGTTCCGTTCCGATGACGACGCAACGCATTCCCCGATGTTCTCCCAGATGGAAGGTCTGGTCGTGGACAAGGGCATCACGCTCTGCGATTTGCAGGGTATGCTGGATGAGTTTGCGCGCAACGTGTTCGGCGAGGGCGTCAGAAC
>JAFZBC010000339.1:0-11615 GCA_017561965.1 Oscillospiraceae bacterium | reverse complement strand
GGAGGCCGTCACCCCGTATATTTTACAGTTTTTGCCGGCGAAGTTTGACCGCCCCTCGGAGGCGTTCCACGACTACAAGACCGTTTTGCAGGAGGTCATCCAGCAGAACCCGGAGGAGCATGTGGAATATGTGCTCGTCGGTGAGGACGGCCCCGATCACGCCAAGCTGTTCCATATGGAGGTGCGGCTCAATTCCAATGTGATCGGCAGAGGCTCTGGAAAATCCAAGAAGATTGCGGAGCAGATGGCAGCCAGGGAAGCGCTGATGCTCATGGGTGAACAGATCTAAGCTGCGCGGACAGAACGGGGAAAGGACATATCATGGATACGAAAACCGTGTTCACGCTGCTGACGGATTTTCAACGCTTTGCAGAAACGGCCCTGCATTTGCAGTGGGCGGATACAAGCGTGACGCATATTGAGCGGGCAGATCAGAATGTCCACTGGGTATTTCTCACGGAAATCCGCTTCCCGGAAGGATATGTCGCTGCACATTTTGCAGAGGCTGTCGTTCAGGCGGATATTACGCATCTCTGCTGCACGGAAGAGCTGACCGCGGATTGCTTTGCGCATATGAACGCGGAGCAGCGGATGCAGCATCTGGACATGTTTGCGTATGAATATCTTTACAAGCCGGAGGAGTTTGGACAGTCCCTCGGGTGCTGGACGCCGGAGATCTATGCAGGGGAACTGCAAAGTCACCGCGGCGAATCGGATTTTGCAGCGCAGTTTTTTCCGCTGTTTGAACGGGAGAATGAGATGATTTACATCGGGATGCACGGGTGTACGCCCTGCCTGGCTTATCTCACGGTCAGCGGCGATACGATTCTGATGACATCGCTCAGCACCTGCTGCTGATACAGGATGTATAAAATGGAGATTGCAGATCAATGTATTTGAAATCGCTGGAGCTTCAGGGCTTCAAATCGTTTCCGGATAAGATCACGCTGACCTTTGACGAGGGCCTGACCGCAGTTGTCGGCCCGAACGGCAGCGGCAAGAGCAATATCGGCGACGCGGTGCGCTGGGTGCTCGGCGAGCAGTCCACAAAGGAACTGCGCGGCAAGAGCATGGAGGACGTGATTTTCTCCGGCACCAAAACGCGCAAGCCGATGGGCTTTGCAGCGGTAACGCTGACCATTGACAACAGTGACCATGCGCTCTCCGATCCGGAACCGGAGGTCGCGGTCACGCGAAGGCTCTACCGCAGCGGCGACAGTGAATATCTGATCAACGGAAAGAACGTCCGTCTGAAGGACGTGAATGAGCTGTTCATGGATACCGGCCTCGGCCGCGACGGCTACGCGATCATCGGACAGGGACGCATCGCGGAGATCGTCGGTGCAAAGTCCAATGAACGGCGTGATATTTTTGAGGAGGCAGCGGGCGTATCGAAGTTCCGCTACCGCAAGCAGGAGGCCGAGCGGAAGCTCTCGCAGGCGCAGGACAACCTGCTGCGCCTGACGGACATCACCGCGGAGCTGGAAAGCCGCATCGGACCGCTGAAAACGCAGGCGGAAAAAGCAGAAAAATACCTGGTGCTTGCTGCGGAGCGCAGAAAGCTCGAGGTATCCTTCTGGGTATACCGCCTGAGCCGTCAGACGGCGCAGCTGCAAACGCTCTCGGACAGCTATTTGCAGCTGACTGCGGAATATGAGAATCTGGAAAGCGACCTGCACCGCAGTGAAGAAGCATTGCAGCTCGCATTTCAGGATATGCAGCAGGCGACGGTGGATATCGAGCAGCTGCAAAACAGGATCGTCGCCTCGGAGCAGGAAAATGCAGAGGTGACCGCCTCGATCGCGGTCTGTGAGAACGAGATCCGCCACAGCAATGAAAAGATCACATCGCTGGAGGCGCAGCGCGGAACGCTGAATGACTCCGGCGATTCATGGGAGAAAAAGCTCGCAGAGCAGGACGCGTATCTGGATACGCTCTCTGACCGGCAGAATGTGCTCACGCAGGAGATTGCCGCGCAGGAGCAGGCGCTTGCCGAGCTTGACCGGCAGGGAACGGCGCAGAATGATACGGTCACCGGGCAGGATGCCGCACTCCGGAAGCTGTATTTGCAGCAGAACGAGCAGCGCGTCCGGATCCAGAGCATCCTGCATGACCGCGAGGAAACCGCGGATATGATCCGGCGTGCGGAGGCGGACGGCTCTTCTGTTGCAGGGCGGCTCCGGGAATACGGCAAAGAGGAGCAGAAGCTGCAAAAGCAGGCGGAAGCTGTCGGGCAGAAAATCGCGGAGCAGCAGAACCGGCTTGCAGGCTTCAAACAGCTCGCGGGTATCCGGGAACAGAAATATCAGCAGGCACTGGACAAACTGAACCAGTGCAGCAGCGAATACCAGCAGGTGCAGCAGAAGCAGCGGATCCTGCGGGATCTGGAACAGAATATGGAGGGCTATGCCGGCAGCGTCCGGCAGATCCTCAAGGTTGCGGGCAGCGGACGCATCGGCGGTGTCCACGGCACCGTGGCGCAGCGCATCACGGTCGCGCCGGAGTACGGCACGGCGATTGAAACCGCGCTGGGCGGCGCGCTGCAAAACCTGATCGTGGAAAACGAGGAAACCGCCAAGCGCTGCATCCGTTATCTGAAAGAGGTGCGCGGCGGCCGTGCGACGTTTCTGCCGCTGACAACGATCAAGGGCGGCAGACTGCGCGAGCAGCTCGACGGCACAGAGGGCTTTGTCGCGCTCGCGTGCGATCTGGTGAAATACGATGCAGTATACCGCAATGTGATGGAAAATCTGCTCGGCCGGATTGCCGTTGCGGAGGACATTGATTCTGCGACGAATCTCGCGCGGAAATTCGGCTATCGGTTCCGCATCGTCACGCTGGACGGTCAGGTGATCCACTCCGGCGGTTCGTTCACGGGCGGTTCGGCCGCGCGGTCTGCGGGCGTCATCACCAGAACGCATGAGCTGGAGGAGGCCGCGGAGAAGCTCAGAACGCTCGAAGCAGAGCAGGAAACGCTGAAAGCGGAGGCTGCAAAGCGCAAGGCGGAATGGGCAAAGCTCCTGACCGATACCGAAGGCGCGCAGGCGCTCATCAATGAATATCAGAATGCGCAGAATGATGTGCAGCAGCAGCTTGCGGCATTGCAGGTGCGTGCGGCATCGGACAGGGCATGGCAGGAGAATGAAGCGGAGCAGCGGCAGCGTCTGAATGAAAAGATCGCGCAGCTGCAAGCCGCAGAAGCAGAGGCGCAGTCCGCACTGGGTGAACTGGAGCAGCAGATCAAAGCGGCGGAGGAACAGCTGCGGCTGGATTCCGAAGCACAGATCCGGCTCCACAGTGAGCAGGAGATGCTGACGCAGCAGATTGCGCAGCAGCGGATCCGGCAGGCGGAGCTTGCCAAGGATCTGGAAAACGAGCGCCACAAGCGCATCAATATGGCACAGTCCATGGAACAGGCGGCGGATCAGATTGCCGCACTGGAGGAGAATATCCGGCAGGAAAAGGCGAATATTACCGCGAAGCAGCAGGAGATCACGCTGCTGACGTCCGGGCAGGAGGCACGCCGCACTGCGATCACCGAGATGCAGAACGAGATCGGCAAGCTGCGCCGGATCCATGAGGAAAAGGAGCGCCATACCCGCGAAATTCAGGACGGCATCGGCGCACTGCGGGACGCCAAGGAGAAGCAGTCCGCGGAGCGCACCAGAGTCGAGGAGCGGCAGAACAATGTGCAGCATGAGATCGACGATCTGGTGTTCCGCTTGCAGGATTCCTACGAGCTGACGCGCACGGAGGCCGAGGCCGAGGCACAGCCGATCGAGAACGTCAAGGAGGCGGAAACGCAGCTCAGCTCGCTGAAAAACCGCATCCGCGCACTTGGCACGGTCAATGTCGCGGCAGTGGACGAGTACAAAGAAGTTTCCGAGCGTTACACGTTCATGACCGGTCAGATCAAGGATATTGAGCAGGCGAAGACAGAACTGGAGCAGCTCATCGCGCAGCTGACCGCTGACATGTGCGTGATTTTCCAGGAGAGCTTCACGAAGATCAACAAGTATTTCGGTGAGATTTTCACCGAGCTGTTCGGCGGCGGCAGTGCCTCGCTGGAGCTGACCGATCCGGATCATATTCTCGAATCCGGTATTGAGATCAAGGTCGCGCCGCCCGGCAAGGTCATCAAGAATCTGATCGCGCTGTCCGGCGGTGAGCAGTCCTTTGTTGCGATCTGCATTTATTTTGCGATCTTAAAGCTGCGTCCGGCACCGTTCTGTATTCTGGACGAGATCGACGCGGCACTGGACGAGGTCAATGTGCGCAAATACGCGCAGTATCTGAAACATTTCTTCGGACAGGTGCAGTTTGTCGTTGTCACGCACAGACGCTCTGCCATGGATGAAGCCAATGTTCTCTACGGCGTCACCATGCAGGAGGACGGCGTGTCCAGACTGCTGCGGCTTGACCAGAGCGGCGAGGCAATCACTGACTAAGGGCAGCAAACGGAAAGACGATCCGGGTACCTGCGGCGAGCTTCAGCAAAATGGAACCGGGCACTGCCCGGAGAGCCGAACCCTGATACAGAACATCATCCCGAAGAATAAGGAGAAACAGCATGGGTATATTTCAAAAGATCCGTGACGGTCTGAAAAAGACGCGCGACAGCCTGATGAAGGGACTGCGCCGGATGCTCGGATCGTTCACGAAGATCGACGAGGAGCTGTTTGAGCAGCTGGAAGAAACGATGATCATGGGCGACATGGGCGCGGAAACCGCCGTGCAGATCTGTGACGAGCTGCGCGGACTGGTCAAAGAGCGCGGCATCACCGATCCGAATGACATCATGGGGCTGATTCAGGAGATCACCTCCGGCATGATGGGCGAGGACGAGGGACTGGATCTGTCCACGAAGCCGTCCGTGATCCTTGTCATCGGCGTCAACGGTGCGGGCAAGACTACGACCATCGGCAAGATGTGCCACCAGATGAAGAATGACGGCAAGCGCGTGCTCGTTGCGGCGGCGGATACCTTCCGTGCAGCGGCGATCGACCAGCTTGCGGTCTGGACGGAGCGCTCCGGCGCGGAGCTTGTGCGCCATGCCGAGGGCAGCGATCCCGCGGCGGTCGTGTTCGATGCGATCACGGCGGCGAAGGCGCGCGGCTGCGACGTCGTCATCTGCGATACCGCAGGCCGTCTGCATAACAAGAAGAATCTGATGCAGGAGCTTGCAAAGATCAACCGCGTCATCGACCGTGAGGCCGAGGGCTGCGCCAAGGAATGCCTGCTCGTGCTGGATGCCACGACCGGACAGAATGCGGTCAGTCAGGCAAGACTCTTTCAGGAGGTTGCGCCGATCACCGGCATTGTGCTGACCAAGCTGGACGGCACGGCCAAGGGCGGCATTGTCATTTCGATCCGCAATGAGCTCGGCATTCCGGTCAAGCTGATCGGCGTGGGCGAGGGTATTGATGATCTCCAGCCGTTTGAGGCAAAGAGCTTTATCGACGCGCTCTTTGACCGTGATGATACCGCGGATGCTGCGGAAAGCAGCGCGGAACCCGAAGAAGCGGCGGCGCCTGCGGAACCCGAAGAAGGCATCGAAGAACCCGCAGAGGAAGCGGCGGAGGACATCGCAGAGGAGATTGCGGAATATGCAGAACCTGCTGCGGAAGCCGTACAGACTGCGGCGGACGCTGTTGCGTCTGTGACCGAACCGGCATTTGCGGAGCCCGTTGCTGAGCTTGCGGAAACGGCGGAAGAAGCCGCAGAGGAGCTGCCGGAGCCTGTACAGGAAATCGCGGCGCCGGTGACGGATACGGTCACGGCTGCTGAGCAGCTTGCAGAGGAGATCGCAGCAGCTGCGGAGGAATCCGCGGAATCTGCGGCGGAAGAATCCGCAGAGGAGGAAGCACCGAAGAAGAAGGGCTTCTTCAGCTTCTTCCGGAGAAAGAAATAAGCGCGGCATGATGCCGCTTGACGGGAAATCAGGGAGGTGTGCCGCATGGCGATGCTGATCCTTGCGACAAACAACAAAAACAAGCTGCGGGAAATACGTGAAATGCTCGCAGATACGGAAATACAGGTGCTTTCTCAGCGGGAGGCCGGAATCGAAGCCGATGCCGACGAAACCGGCACGACCTTTGCGGAAAACGCCGCGATCAAGGCGAATATGATCTGGGAGATCATGCATGCAAAGGGCACGCCCTGCTATGTGCTTGCGGATGACAGCGGCCTTGCTGTCGATGCGCTGGACGGTGCGCCGGGCGTATACTCTGCGCGCTGGGCGGGCGAGGACACATCCGATGCCGACCGCATTGCAAAGCTGCTTTCCGAGATGCGCGATGTGCCGGACGGCAGACGCGGTGCGCATTTCGCCTGTGTGATGTGTCTGATCACCCCGGACGGGGAGCAGATGTTCTTTGAGGGACGCGCCGAGGGCGTGATCCTGCGGGAATGCCGCGGCGAAAACGGCTTTGGCTATGATCCGGTGTTCGGATACGGCGAGCGCTCCTTCGCGGAGCTTTCCGCCGCAGAGAAAAATGCAGTTTCGCACCGGTATTACGCGCTGACACAGGTCGTTGCGTGGTTCCGGCAGACCGCCGTCTGAAACGGCAGGAGAAACCAAAATGATGTACAACAGGATCTGCCCGAAATGCGGCAGCAATGATATTGTGATCGTGGACGGCTCCGCGGGCGCTTACGGCTCGGGCAATAATATCATGGTCGGCGCCACGATCTTTTCTGCGGTCAAGGTTGACCGCTGCATCTGCGTGACATGCGGCTTCACGGAGGAGTGGATCAGCCGGGAAGGACTGGAAAAGCTCGGAAAATCGAACAAATGGCACCGCTGACGCGAAAGGAAGTGTAGATATGCTGACAAGTAAACAGCGCGCACAGCTCAGAGGCATGGCCTCGACGATGGAGAGCATTCTGACCGTCGGAAAGGGCGGCATGAGCGAGCAGCTGATCAAGCAGGCAGCCGATGCGCTTTTGAAGCGCGAGCTGATCAAGGGGCATGTGCTGGAAACCTGCGAATATTCCGCACGGGAAGCGGCGGAGCTGATTGCCGGAGAAACCGGCGCAGAGGTCGTCTGCTCGATCGGAAACCGTTTTGTGCTGTATAAGAAGCACCCGAAAAAGCCGGTCATTCAGCTGGTTGACAGCAAAAAGAAATGAAACGGCAGCTCGGGCTGTTCGGCGGCAGCTTCAACCCGATCCACAGGGGGCACCTGCATCTGGTGCGCGCCGTGAAGAAGGAACTGAAGCTGGACGGCGTGATCCTGATGCCCGCCGGAGAGGCGCCGCACAAGAGCACGGCGGAATATGCACCGGCGGCGGACAGGCTCAGAATGTGCCGCCTTGCCGCAAAAAATTACCGCTGGCTCACCGTTTCGGATTATGAAACGGCCAAAAGCGGGAAAAGCTATACCG
Organism: Oscillospiraceae bacterium; assembly: GCA_017561965.1. GTDB lineage: Bacteria > Bacillota > Clostridia > Oscillospirales > Ruminococcaceae > Firm-04. Next base: position 4,229 of record JAFZBC010000339.1, on the reverse strand, counting down.
TAGATACCCTGCGTGCACTCCGTGCGGCATATCCCGATGCGGAATGGACGCTGATGATCGGCAGCGATATGCTGCTCACCTTTGAAACATGGCGGGAATGGCAGGAGATCCTGCATATGGCACGGCTCTGCGCCGTATCCCGGGAATCCGGCGATCTGCCGCGGCTTCGGGAGAAGGCGGAATCGTTGAAAGCACTCTGTCCCGGTGCGGAGATCCTTGTGCTCTCCGTACAGGCTGTTCCCGTATCCTCAACGGAAATCCGGCAGAATCTGAAAAAGAATGCGGATTGCTCTTGCCTTTTGCCGGAAAATGTAGTACAATATATAAGAAAAAAACATCTTTACGGGAATGATCCGGAACAGACAATGGGGTGAGTCGCTTTGAGCAAGGAAAGTCAGAATGAAGAGGTACGCACGATGACCGCGCTGCTGAAAGCGCGGCTCTCCAAAAAGCGTTTTACGCATTCTGTGAATGTTGCCCGTGCCGCATTTGCACTGGCAGAGCGCTGGGGCGCAGATCCGCAGCGCGCGTATCTTGCAGGTCTGCTGCATGACTGCTGCAAGGAGCTTCCCTTTGAGGAGCAGAAGCTGCTGATGCAGCAGGGGCCGTTTCTGGTCAGCGATACCGAATGGCTCTGCAAGCCGGTCTGGCACGGCATTGCTGCTGCATCCTATATGCATACAGAGCTCGGCATCGAGGACGCGGAGCTGCTCGGCGCGGCGCGCTGGCACACCGTCGGACATGCCAATATGACCCGGCTGGAGGAGATCGTCTATATGGCCGATCTGATTTCCGCCGACCGTACCTACCGCGATGTGGACCGATTCCGGAAAATGGCACAGAATGATCTGGATAAGGCGATGCTTGCCGCTTTTGAATACGCGATTGACAGCGTGATGAAGAAGCAGGCGCCGCTGCCGGTTTCCACCGTGGAGGCTTATAACTACTATCTGGCGCGCGTGGCTGCGAAGACGGAGGATAAGAGCAAATCCGCCGAACGGCGCAAAAGCCCGTGAGCAGATACACCAAAGGGGTTTTTATACCGCATGAGTAACCGCGAAAACGGCAGGCAGGATCTGAACGGTTCTGATTCTGCATATGTGCCGAAGCACGGCGCCGAACCGGTGCGCCGGAAGCGTCCGGCACCGGAAAACGTGAAGCATGCAGGAAAAAAGAAGAAGCACCGCCGTATGAACGGAAAGGAGCGCGCCGCGCTGGTCATTGCGATTGCAGTGGCGCTGTTCCTCTGCATCATGATGGTGCTGAATATGAAGATCATCCCGCTGACCGAGTACGATCAGTTCGGCCGGGTGATCGAACCGCCGCGCCGCGTTTCGGTGATGGATAAGTTCCGCATGTGGCAGCCGTTCCTTGAGATCGACGGCGAGCTGGAATCCAAGGAATACTCCATGAAGCCGACGCAGGAGGCGCTGGAAACGCCGCGGAGCGAATTTGACGACGGCCTTGACCTGGATCAGATCCAGGAGGGGCAGTTCAGCGTGCTGTTCCTCGGCACGGACGAATCCCGCTCCAATACGGATGTCATCATGCTTGTGATGTTTGACATCCGCTGCAATCAGATTCACATTCTGCAAATCCCGCGTGACACCTTTGTGCCGGGATACACCTCGTTTGAGGCCGGCAAGCTGAACAGCGTGTATACGCTCGGCAATCCGGACAAGCAGCCGGTGCAGCGCGTCGTGGACTGTCTGGAGGGCATCTTCCGCGTCCCGATCGACCGCTACGTGACAACGAGCTGCTCGGACATCGGCAAGATCGTGGACATTGTCGGCGGCGTGCCGATTGACATGCCGTATGACATTCTGTACGAAGCGGACAAGGAGATCAAAAAGGGCAAGCAGGTGCTGACCGGTGAGCAGGCGGAATGGATGGTGCGGTTCCGGCACGATTATTCCGAGGGCGACATCGGCAGAATGAAGGCACAGCGCATCTTTATGGCCGCCGCGATGAAACGCGTCTGTGACATCGGTTCCATCGAGATGCTGAGCTATATCAACAAGATCGTTGACAGAAAGCTGATCGGCTCCAACCTGACGGTGGATGAGATCAGCAAGCTCTCGGATTTTGCATCGAGCATCGGCATGGAAAACATCACGATGCATATGCTTCCGGGCGAGGGCTATAATTACGAGCCGCCGTACAGCTCGACGGAGGTCACGGCGTATTCGGTCTGGATGATGCACAAGCAGCCGGTGATCCGGGTGCTGAACGATTATTTCCGTCCGTATTTTGAGGACGAAAAGGATCTGCCGATTGCGGATATGCTCGGTGAGGGGCGGTATCTGAACACGGCGTATGACGAGGATGCGGCGGACTTCCAGTCGATTGAAAACGGCAGCAATACCTTTGACGGCAAATAGCCGGAAAACATGAAGTATAAGGAGGATGTCATGACAACACAGGAAAAGCTGGAAAAAATCGTAAAAATTCTGGACAGCAAAAAGGCCGAGGACATTCAGGTCATCGGCATCACCAATCTGACGATCATTGCGGATTATTTCGTCATTGCGACCGGTACGAGCACAACGCAGGTCAAGTCGCTGGCGGATGAGGTCGATTTTCAGCTCGGAGAGCTGGGCGTCGAGGCACGCGGCATTGAGGGCGTGCGCGCAGCAAGCTGGATCGTGCTGGACTACGGCGATATTGTCGTGCATGTATTCTACCGCGACACGAGAGCGGAGTATCAGCTGGAGCGCCTCTGGGCAGACGGCGAGCAGGTGGACATTTCCAATCTGCTGATTGACGAGAGCGGTAGCTGAATCAGAGCGCAGGCACTGCCCCGGCGGGGGCTTTCAGAAGTATCATCATTCCCGAAAGAGAGGTTTTCTTATATGCAGGAATACAATTTTCTGGCAGTTGAAAAGAAGTGGCAGGATTACTGGGATGCGCACAACAGCTTCCGTGCAGTGAACGGCTCCCCGAAGCCGAAGTTCTATGCGCTGGTCGAGTTCCCGTATCCGTCCGGCCACGGCATGCATGTGGGCCATATCAAGGCGTACTCCGGCCTGGAGGTCGTGAGCAGAAAGCGCCGGCTCCAGGGCTACAATGTCCTGTTCCCGATCGGCTTTGATGCCTACGGTCTGCCGACGGAGAACACCGCCGTCAAGACCGGCGTGCATCCGCGTGTCGTCACCGACCAGAACATCAAGAAGTTCACCGGTCAGCTGAAGCGCGTCGGCTTCTCGTTCGACTGGTCGCGCGTGGTCGATACGACTGAGGAGGGCTACTACAAGTGGACGCAGTGGATCTTCCTCAAGATGTTCGAGCACGGGCTTGTGTTCCGTGACAAGACGCTGGTCAATTACTGCCCGTCCTGCAAGGTCGTGCTGTCCAATGAGGATTCCCAGGGCGGCAAGTGCGACATCTGCCACAGCGAGATCGTCCAGAAGACCAAGGAGGTCTGGTATCTCCGCATCACGCAGTATGCAGACAAGCTGCTGCAAGGTCTGGAAACCGTTGATTATCTGCCGAATGTCAAGCTCCAGCAGGAGAACTGGATCGGCAAGTCCACGGGCGCATTTGTCAACTTCAAGATCAAGGAGCAGGATGAGCAGCTCCGGATCTACACCACCCGCCCGGATACGCTCTACGGCGTGACCTTCATGGTCATGGCGCCGGAGCATCCGCTGATCGAAAAGTACCGCAGTCAGATCGCGAACATCGCGGAGCTGGATGCTTACAAGGCGGAGTGCGCGAAAAAGACCGAGTTCGAGCGCACGCAGCTGGTCAAGGACAAGACCGGCGTGAAGATCGACGGCCTGACCGCGATCAACCCGCTGACCGGCAAGGAGATCCCGATCTACATTTCCGATTATGTTATGATGGGTTACGGCACCGGCGCGATCATGGCCGTGCCTGCACACGATACCCGTGACTATGAGTTCGCAAAGAAGTTCGGCATCGACATTATCGAAGTCATCAAGGGCGGCGATATTTCCAAGGAGGCCTATACCGGCGACGGCGAAATGGTCAACTCCGACGAGCTGAACGGCATCACGAACAAGAAGGATGCCATTGCGAAGGTGCTGACCGTGCTGGAAGCTAAGGGCTGCGGCGAGGCCGGCGTGCAGTATAAGATGAAGGACTGGGCGTTCAACCGCCAGAGATACTGGGGCGAGCCGATCCCGCTGGTACACTGCCCGCAGTGCGGCATCGTGGCTGTTCCTTACGAGGAGCTGCCGCTCAGACTGCCGCCGCTGGAGAACTTT
>JAFZBC010000338.1:0-6169 GCA_017561965.1 Oscillospiraceae bacterium | reverse complement strand
GAGCCGGAATATCCGGATTATGTGGAGCAGCCGCTGTTTGCTGAACCCGAACCGGAGCCTGAGCCGGAACAAAAGGGCGGATCATCCGCAGCGCCCGCGCATATGCTGGATGAAACCGAGCGTCTGCTGAACGAGGCATGGGCTGCACTCGACCTGGATCCGTCCGGCACGTCCGAACCGGAGGAACCCGCAGAGGCTGAGCCGTATTATGAGGATGCGCCTGAGGCAGAGCCGTACTACGAGGAGGATGACGGCGATCTGCCGGCTGAATCCGATTATCCCGAGGCGGACGAGGTCATTCCGGAGCCGGAGGAGCCTGTCAAAGAAGCCCGCCGCATCAGCATTGTTCCGCTGGATGAGGATACGATGGACATCCGGATTTAACGCAAATTTAACATTGGTTTACGTGTTTTTAACATTCGCAATACAGAAATTTGATTTTCCTGTACTATGATATACTTGGTAAAATTGAGTATGAAAGCAGAAGGAAAAATCAGATGGGTATTGCGAATGTTCTTGCTTTAATCGGCGGTGTTGCGTTATTTTTGTTCGGCATGCAGCTCATGGGGGACGGCCTCAAGCGCGTTGCCGGAAACAAGCTGGAGCTGGTTCTGTGGAAGCTCTCCGGCACACCGCTCAAGGGGATTTTGCTCGGTACGGTGGTCACCGCGGTCGTGCAGTCTTCCTCCGCGACCTCTGCGATGGTCGTCGGCTTCGTCAACTCGGCCATGATGACCGTTGCGCAGTCGATCCCGATCGTCATGGGCGCAAACATCGGCACGAGCGTCACGGGCTGGCTGCTCTGCCTCTCGATGCTCGGCGGCAGCAACGGCTGGCTGAGCCTGCTCTCCACGGATACGATCTCCGCTGTCGTGGCGTTCATCGGCATCATCTGGCTGATGTTCTCCAAAAATGAAACGAAAAAGCACATCGGCGGCATTATGCTCGGCTTTGCGGTGCTGATGTACGGCATGGCGGCCATGAGCGACGCCGTTTCGCCGCTGAAGGAGAGCGAAACCTTCCGGAATCTGCTGACGATGTTTGATAATCCGCTGCTGGGTATTCTGGTCGGTATTCTGATTACCGCACTGCTCCAGAGCAATTCCGCATCGGTCGGTATTTTGCAGGCACTCTCGGTCACGGGTGCGGTCAGCTACGCAGCTGCTTTCCCGATGATCATGGGTATGGGTATCGGTGCTTCGATTCCCGTGCTGCTCTCCGCTGTCGGCGCAAACCGGAACGGCAAGCGCACTTCGCTGATCTATCTGCTGATCAATGTATTCGGCACTTTGATCTGCACGCTGCTGTTCTACGGTGCCAATTTGCTGCTGCATTTTGATTTCATGCAGAACAGCACACCGATCAGCATGATCGGCATTGCGTGTCTGAATACACTGTACCGTATTGTTGCGATCATCGTGCTGATACCGTTCATCAAATCGCTGGAGCGGTTCACGGACTTCCTGCTGAGAAACTCGTCGGATCCTGAACCGGAAAAGGCCGAGGAGAAGATCCCGGTCGTGCAGCTGGAGGAGCGTTTCCTGGAAAACCCTGTGCTCGCACTGACGCAGAGCAAGGAGGCCATGCGGCAGATGGCCGTTATCACGGAGGAAAACCTGTTCCTCTCCTTTGATCTGATCGGAAAGTACAACGCGGAGGATGCACAGAAGGTCATTGAGGCGGAGGATGCCGTAGACCATTATGAGGACAGGCTCGGCACATATCTGGTCAAAGTTACGGGACAGACGCTCAATCACGCAGAAACACTGGAATGCTCCCTGTATCTGCATACGGTCGCGGACTTTGAGCGTATCAGCGACCATTCCGTCAACATTCAGGAGGCGGCACTGGAGCTCTATGAGAAAAACGTCAAATTTTCCGAAAGCGCAAAGGATGAGCTGCGCGTACTGGAAAATGCGCTGCGCAAGATCGTGACCATCACGTTCAAGGCATTCCGCGAGGGCGATCTGGAACTGGCTGCGCATGTTGAGCCGCTGGAGGAACTGATCGACTCGCTGTGTCAGTCAGCGAAGCTGAACCATGTTGCCCGTCTGCAAACGCAGGTCTGCACGCTTCAGCAGGGTTTTGTGTTCAACGATATTCTCAGCAACTTTGAACGTGTTGCAGACCACTGCTCCAATATTGCAGTCGCACTGGTCGAGCTGCATGCGGATTCGTTCGATACGCACGAATACCTCAGCAATATCAAGAACCGCCAGAATGAGGAATTCCAGCAGATGTACGACGAGTACAGCAGGGAATTTGCCTTTCTGGACATCGACTGAATATGGATCCCCATTTCCGCGTGAAAGGGGGATTCTATACTGCAAAAACAGCGCACCCCGCTTTGGCGAGGTGCGCGTTTGTGTTATCCCCAGTCAGGGTGCTCGCTCAGCAGCCTGAACGAATACCCGCGGTCGATAAGATCCTGCAAAATAATCGGCAGGATCTGCACGGAGCCTTCCTCCGTATCGTGGAACAGGAACACGACCGGCACATCCGGCGTATCCTGATACCAGCCGATGCACTCCTGATAGGACTGCATGAAGTATTCCGTATCGGAAAGCCCCTTTGTGTTGCCCTTCGGCCATTTGTCGTTGTCGGCGGCGTTCCAGTCGAACCAGCGGTAGCCCTCATAGTTGATCCGCTGGATAATGTCCTCGCGCACGTCGGCGGCGTATTTGGTCGTAGAGCCGCCCGGGAACCGCACGCAGATCCGCTCCGGGAGGGTGCCGCACGCTTTCTGGACAGCACGTTTCCATTTTTCGGTTTCCGCAAAGAACGCATCCGCCGAGGCATAGCACTTTTCAAATTCATGCGTATAGGTGTGGCACGCGATCAGATTGCCGCGCTTTACAATATCCGCTGCTGTTTCCGGGTAGAGATCCACAAAGGAACCGACCGTGAAGAAGGTTGCCTTTGCACCGTAGCGATCCAGGATATCGAGAACCTGCGGCGTATTCTTGCAGGGACCGTCGTCAAAGGTCAGATAGATCTGCCGTCCGGTTTCTGCATTTCGCGTCGCCGGAGCAGGCTCTCCGATAATGGCGGGGGGCGTGGTCATGGTCACCTGGGGCGCAGGCTCGGCCGCTGCGGGATTTGCATCCGCATGTTTATAGTAGGCGACTGCGGCGTACCCGACCATCAGCAGCATGACCATCAGAAACAGCGGCGAAATGCCCTGCGGCTGCGCATCCTTTTTTTCATTCTCACTCATTGTTCTGTCATCTCTTTTCCGGTTCTGAACGGCAGAGCCGTTTTTTCTTATTATACCATTCAGATGCCGGTCTGTCAATAGCTTTTACTTATCGGGAGCGGCAGCGGATGCTTATATTTTTACGGAAACCGCTTGCATGTTTCGTTTTTTTGTGATATAATAGTAAAGGCGCGCAAAAATCAGCGCCTGACAGAAAAAATACAGCGGCAGCGCACAGAACGTATGCCGGAAGAACAAAAAGCAGGAGCAAACAGTATGGTCTTTTCAAGCCTTTATTTTCTATACCTGTTTCTGCCCGTATGCCTGCTCTGCTACGGGCTTTCGCCGTCTTTGACGGTCAAAAATATTACATTAACGCTGTTCTCGCTGATCTTCTATGCCTGGGGCGAGCCGACCTATATCATTCTGCTGCTGATCAGCGTGCTGATGAACTATCTGTTCGGCCTCGGCATCGGCGGCTGCCAGAAGCGGGAGAAAGCAGGCGGCGCCAAGGCGGTCATGATCCTGAGCCTGATTTTCAACATCGGCCTGCTCGGCGTGTTCAAATACAGCGGCTTTATTGCGGAAAACCTGAACCTGATCCCCGGGGTGAGCATCCCCGTGCCGAAGCTGACACTGCCCATCGGCATCAGCTTTTACACCTTCCAGATCCTCTCCTACATCATTGACCTGTACTGGGAGAAGATCGACGTCCAGCGAAACCCGCTGCATCTGCTGCTGTATATCTCCATGTTCCCGCAGCTGATCGCAGGCCCGATCGTCCGTTATGCGACCATCGCAGAGGAGATCAAAAACCGCAAAACCACGCTCGCAGACCTGAGCGAGGGCCTCACCCGCCTGATGCTCGGCCTCGGCAAAAAGGTCATTCTGGCGAATCATCTCTCCGTCATCGTCGATCAGTTCTTCGGCACGCCCGGCACGCCGATTTCCGTGACCGGCACCTGGTATGCCGTCATCGTCTACGCGATGCAGATCTACTTCGACTTTTCCGGTTATTCGGATATGGCCATCGGCATGGGACGCATGTTCGGGTTCCACTTTGACGAGAACTTCCGGCATCCGTTCCTCTGCAAGGATATTTCGGAATTCTGGCAGCGCTGGCATATCTCGCTGGGCACCTTCTTCCGTGATTACCTGCTCTATGTGCCGATCTTCGGCAAGCGCAGAAAATACGGCGGCCTGTTCCTCGTGTGGTTCTGCACGGGACTCTGGCACGGCGCAAGCTGGAACTTTATCATCTGGGGCTTGTACTTCGGCGTGTTTATCCTGATTGAACAGCTGATCGGCAAAAAGCGCATGAAGAAGATCCCGATTGTCATCCGTCATATCTACAACAAAATCGTCATTATCATCGGCTTCGGCATCTTCTATTTCGAGGATCTCGGCAGACTGGGCGGATTCTTCGGGAATCTGGTCGGCGCAAACGGAAACGCGCTGATGGATAAGACGGTGCAGCTCTCGGTGCAGAATAATCTGTTTTTGCTGATTGCCGCGCTGATCTGCTGCTTCCCGCTCTATGAGGGACTGCAAAAGCTGAAAACGCGCTATGCGGCGGCTGTATATGCGGTCGATGTGGTTCAGACCGTCTGCAATGCCGCGCTGCTGATTGTCAGCAGTATTCTGCTTGTGGATGCCACAAACAACCCGTTCCTGTATTTCCGCTTCTGAGTACGGGACATGGATCAGAAAGACGATATATCAAAGAAAGGAGGCTTTGCCATGCCGAATACCGATCTGCCGGATGATGAGATCATGCAGCCGGAACCGGATGACACAGCCTTTCCGGAGGACGACCTGCCGGAGGAGCCGCTGATCGACCGGCGCACAGCCATTGCACAGGCGAGAGCAATCCGCCGTGAGGCAGCCGCGCTGGAACAGGCGGAAAAGGAAAAGGCCGCAGAAACCGCAAACAGCATTCTGGAGCTTGCAGGCCCTGAGCCGAAGCGCTCGATCCGCAGGCAGATGGCGCCGATTCCGGTTTCTGTCACAACCGGAAAATTCAGCTGGCTGGACGATGTCAAAAAGCTAAAGCCCGCACAGTCGGACGCAGAGGAAATCGTGGAGCAGCTGGTGGCGGAATCCCGCCAGCGTGATGCAGAGCCTGCCGCGGAGGATTTGGCAGAGGCAAAGCAGATGGATCCTGCCGATCTGCTGGAGCATATCATCACGGAGGTGCAGAATCCCCACGCACCGGAGGCGATTGTCGCGCAGGTGCTGCGGGAATCCGCAGCTGCCTCTGCTGCACAGGAGCTTATTTCCGAGCCGGACGGGGAACCGGCGGCATCCGCAGAGGCACTGGAGCAGGAATCCGCGGACGAGCCGGTGTATGCGCCGGAGGAACCTTTTGCAGCGGATGACGCAGATCCGGACAGCGCGGCGGAAGCTGATGCTGCGGAATATGATGAGGAAGCCGCGGAGGGACCTGCGGAATATAATGAGGAAACCGCGGAGGCGTCTGCGGAATATTATGAAGAATACGCAGATGAGCCTGCGGAATATTTTGATGATGACGCAGAGGAACCTGCTGCATATTTTGATGACGACACGGATGATGCCGCAGAATATGATGATTACGGTGCGGACGATGACACGGACTATGCGGACGAGGCTGAATACGAAGAATATGATGAATACGCAGATGAGCCGGAGCCGGTGAGAAAGCCCGTGCGGAGAATGCCGGTGCATGTGCCGCCCTGCTCGGATGAGGAGGCTTCCGCGCAGTACCGTGCTGCCGTCAGGGACGGGCGTGCAGGGCTCAAAAAGCAGACGCGCCGCAGCAACCGCGCTTGGAACCGCGAGGCCGCGGGCATCCGCGCAAAGCTGACCGGTGAAAAAACCGCGCGTCAGACCGCCAAATGGAATGTCGGCATCTGCCTGGCAATTTTGTTCGGCACTGCAATCGGTATGCTTGTGCTGGAACGCCCGACCGTTTCCATGGAGGAAAACCGCACG
>JAFZBC010000337.1:0-4829 GCA_017561965.1 Oscillospiraceae bacterium | reverse complement strand
CGGTCATTGCCGGAAATATGCAGCGTCAGCGTCTGCTGCAGGAGATTGACCGCAGCCGCCTCGATCTCCGCAAGCGCAGCTGCATCATGCTCGATTTGTGCGGCGCAGTGCGGGCAGTCCAGACCTTTCAGCGTCAGCACGACCGCGTCTGCATCTGGTTCCGTATCTGCCTGCACAATGACCTCGACATCCGGCTCATGCTTGTGTACAATATCCGTGACCGCCGCAAGGACGCCTTCACGGTCACCGCCGGAAATATGCAGCGTCAGCGTCTGCTGCATGAGATTGACCGCAGCCGCTTCGACCTCCGCAAGCGATGCTGCATCATGCTCGATCTTTGCGGCACAGTGCGGGCAGTCCAGACCTTTCAGCGTCAGGATGACCGCATTTTCATTTGCATGATGATGCGCATGTTCGTGTTCATGTTCGCAGCAGTGGTCGTGTTCATGGTCGTGTTCACAGCAGTGGTCGTGTTCATGCTCATGTTCGCAGCAGTGATCGTGTTCATGGTCGTGTTCACAGCAATGGTCGTGTTCATGGTCGTGTTCACAGCAGTGATCGTGTTCATGCGCATGCTGTTCACAGGGGATGACTTCAATCTCAGGCTCATGCTTGTGTACGATATGCGTGATCGTATCGTGCAGCTCCGCATGTGCGGGATGCGCGGTGTGTACGGTCAGTGTCTGCGCAGCGAGATCCACCGCAGCCGCGGTGACATGTGTGAGCTGCCGGACCTCCTGCTCGATCTTCTCCGAGCAGTGCGGGCAGTCCAGACCCTTGAGCGTAAAGACCAGTTCCATAGCATCCTCCGATTCTGAAAATGATTCTGAATTTCACATTTGCATCAGTTGAGCAAATATTCAACTGATATGCCGGAAGAAAAGCGGGGCGCACCCCGCAGCTTCATTCCGAAATATGCTCGCAGCCCATATCAATGATCTTCTTGACATGGTCGTCTGCCAGCGAATAATACACATTCTGCCCGTCGCGGCGGTATTTCACCAGCCGTGCAAGGCGCAGCGACTTCAACTGATGCGAAATCGCGGATTTCGTCATGCCGAGCAGCGCCGCCAGGTCACAGACACAGAGCTCATGCTGCTCCAGTGCATGAAGGATCTGTACGCGGGTGCTGTCACCGAACAGCTTGAACAGCGTTGCCAGCGACATATAGGTTTCTTCACCGAGAAGCTGCTGCTTCACCGTCTGCACGACGTCCGCGTGGATCACTTCACATTCACAATGCGGCTGCTTTTCCATGACGCACCTCCGTTCAGCAGTTGAGTATCTGTTCAACTATTCGCATTATACCACAAAACGGTGCGCTTGTCAAGTCCTTCTGAAAAAATTCACCGCAGCAGCATTTCCCGCAGTCCGGTATAATCCGAAAGCAGATAACGCCTGGCCGCCGCCGCATCAAGCGTCTGCGTGCGGTCAGATTCCACGGTCAGCAGCAGCGCCGCATCCGCCGGATATTTTGCGGCGGGACGGTTGTCCTCGCCGTCATGCTTCACCATATCGGCGGTTTGCAGATCGGCATTCTGCACGCTGACCGTCAGCTCGGTATATTCCCGGCTCTCCGGCGTATCGTTCAGTGCGCGGTCGCAGGCGCTGATGAACAGGCTCTGCTGCGCATACCGGACGGCAAGATCCGTCCACGGCATTTTGCAGGAGAAGCTGTCCAGCAGCGTGACGGTGCCGTCCGTCAGCGTATACCATTCAAAGACCGGCGCGGCGGCATGATCCGTGTCGAGCGTTTCCAGCCGGATCACCAGCAGGTCGTCCTCTCCCCTGCTGCTTAGATCCGCAAGGTACGCGCCCGCGACACCGGTCTGTGCGGTACATGCCAGCACGCCTGAATCATCCGCGAGCCCGTACTTCGGGATCAGCGTTCCGGTCAGATATTCCAGATACAGCGAGCGCGGCTCTGCTTCCGTAACGGCGGTTGTCACCGTGGTTTCTGTGCCGGTGACAGCCGCCGTTGACGCCCCCTCAGTCACTGTTGTTGTTTCGGTTTCCGCCTGGACAGGCTCCGCAGGTGCGGCCGCCGCCGGACGGCTGTTGCGGTACAGCAGGAAACCTGCCGTTACAACCATGATCAGAAGTGCAGCGATGACGGCAGACTGGCCTCTGTCACTGCGGGAATCGGTCTTCTGCATCATCGTCACCTTCCCCTCAGAATCCATGTGCCGACAAGCGAGGCCGACAGCGCCGCGAGATGGAACAGGAGCATCAGCTTCATGACAGCGCTGCCGTGTGTCCAGAGCAGTGCATGCGGTCTGTGCGGATGCTTGTGCATCGCCTGATCGTCCTGCGGCAGGGCCGGTACCGCAGGACGCGGCAGGTGGCAGACAGGGCAGAATTTCATGTTTCCCTGATTTTTGGAATTGCATCTGCTGCATACCCAGCGTTCCATACGGATACCTCCCATCCTTGAATTTTGAATGTTTATACCTGAAGCACCGCATTATGCGGATGCTGCAAGAGTTGCGTTTTTTTGAACGCATCAGCCGATTTCATGCATCGTTTTCTCGTCATACGAAGCGGGCTTCCGGAATACGGCAAGCGCTTCGTAAGCCATTTCTGCCTGAAATTCATTCAGCCGGAGAATGCGGGTGCGGGGCTGACCGTCAGCGTCCTGATACTGCACACTGAGCCGGTATTCCATTTCCGATCCGGCGTACAGCTGATTGATGAAATGCCGCGTGCGCCGTACACCGCGCGTGACACTCGTGATGCGCTGATTGTCCACAGCCGTGATACCGGATGCATCCAGCATCACCGTATAATTCCCGCCGATATTGATGACGCTCTGTTTGTATTTCAGCGTTTTGCCGTTCAGGTACGAGCGCTCGATATGCGGCAGCTCGTCCCCGCAGCCGCGGAGAAATTTCCTGACCGGTGTGCGGAGCAGGATCACCAGTCCCCACACCAGAAAGATCAGTCCGCCGACTGCTAAAAAACCGTTCAGCTCCGCGATGCCGGTGCGCCAGAAGATCGCCGGTAAAATCATGCACATCGCAAAAACGATCATGACTATGCCGGCCGGCCGCAGATAATGCCGGTTCAGGTCAGCTTTCAGGCTGTTCGCCTTCACAGGGCGGAAATCATGTGCGGCACGGTATTGCCGGTACGATTCCAGCCACTGCTCCTGTTCATAGTATACGCCGCTCTCAATGCGGTTTTTGAGGTCGGCGTACTTTTTTTCTGCACATATTTCCCAGATGAACAGTCCGACAAACACGATCCCGAATAATACCGAAATCAGAACAGACGGCAGCACCGGCATCCCGTAATACAAACGCAGGAGCAGAAAGGAAAACGGAGGTCCGATAAACACACCCCAGAAGAACCGCTTTTTCCGCGGCAGGAGCTTCGGTTGAGAAATTTCGGAGAGTGTTTTTTTGAACTCGTTCTTCATGACGAAGCACCTGCCTTCCGGACAGCTGCATCTGCAATAAGGATGCCCGCATGTTCAAGATCCGGTGCGCCGATCGGATAGATCCGCAGCCGGAGCGTCCTGACACCGGACACATCCACGCTGATATGCAGCGCAGCGGCGTCCTTGTCAAACGGGAAGGAGCGCAGCAGTTTGCCGTCCCCGTAAATTTCCAGGATCACGCTGTTTTCCGCGGTATACGATTGCAGCGGCGCGGCGGTCAGCGTCAGCAGGCTGTACTGCCCGTCCAGCTGAAACTCCCCGCTTGAGGAGCGTCTGCCGGTCTGCGAACCGTCATAGGAATAATACAGATTGCCGTCCGCGGGATATGTCCCGCCGCGGCGGTCGGTGAGCTGCTCCTCCGCTGTGTAAAACTCCACAAGCGCACCGGTCTGCATCAGAGAAAGCTTCTGCGGCTTGTAGCCGTCCAGCGTCTGCCGGAGCGTTTGCAGCTGCGGCGTATCCGGAAACAGCGCCAGTGCCTCTTTCAGGAGCACGTCCGCCTGATCGGTTTTGCCCTGATCCGCCAGCGTCACGGCCTGCTCCGGTACAAATTGCAGATAGCGCGCGGTGAGATTCTGCCGCACAAATTCCAGCAGCGCATCCCCCGGCAGCGCCTCCAGCGCCCCGTTCAGCGCGGCAAAGGCATCCGGATACTGATTCTGATCCGCAGCGATGCGCGCGCGCTGCATCGCCGTGTGCCGGACGGTCAGAGCTCTGCGGTCAGCCGTCTGCGCCTGTGCGGCGGTCAGCGTTTCGTCATCCGGCAGAACGGTCAGCGCCTGCGTAAGCACGTCCAGCGCCGTATCATATTCTGCTGCGGCAACAGCTTCTGCGGCATCTGCCAGCGCCTTTGTCCGGAGGCGGTTTTCTGCTGCGGAGAGCGCGTCCTTTGCGGTGCGGTATGCCTCCGCATCAGCCTGCGTGACAAGCCGGTACTGCCGGATCGCTCCCGCGTCGTCCCCGGACTGCTCCGCTTTCTGTGCAGCGGCAAGCGCCTGCCGGGACGCCTCGGTTTTTTCCATGGCTGCAAGGTGTTTTTCTGCGCGTGCCGTGACATCCTCTGCGCCGAGCGTTTTCATCGAGCGGAGCTTTGCCGCTGCTTTTGCATAGGATGTGCGTCCGGCGCAGTAATCCGCATACAGCTTGTCCGTTTCCGCAAGCAGTGCGTTAAGAATCTGCTCCTTCGGGGCGTCCCCGCAGAAATGCGTCAGATACATGATTTTCGGATCAGTGATCCGTTCGGTATGTACGGCACGGAGCGCACCGAACGGCCGGTCGCGGTGCTGCTGCACGAGCAGTGCGCATTCCGCAGCCAGAACGCAGAGAAGGAGCGTAATGCAGACCGAGCCTGCGTTTTTCCGCCCCGACGGCGCCTGCTTTTTCCGGTTTT
>JAFZBC010000336.1:0-2378 GCA_017561965.1 Oscillospiraceae bacterium | reverse complement strand
TTTTTGCATCTATGGCGGTTGAACGGAGGATATCGGTTGACAATTCCCACCTCAGCGACTATTATTATAATGCAAATCGCATTGAAACAGCTGCGATTTGCGATCATCTTGTCGGCTTGAAAGACAGCCGATGTATTGTGGAGGATATAGAAATGAAAAGATCCTTAGCCCTGTTGCTGCTCCTGGCTCTGTGCCTGAGCCTGGCCGCCTGCGGAAATCAAGCTCCCGCTCCGGCGCCTGCCGCAGAAGCTCCTGCCGCTGAGGAAGCCCCTGCGGCCGCGGAAGCTCCCGCCGAGCCCGAGGCCCCTGCGGAGCCTGCAGTTGAGGAGCCCGCTGCGCTGAGCCTTGAGGGACAGACCCTGCTGATCTACTGCGGCGCGGGCATGCAGAAGCCGTTCCAGGAGATCGCGGATGCGTTCCAGGCGGAGACCGGCTGTGAAATGAACGTCACCTACGCGAACGCCGCCCAGCTCCAGACTCAGATTTCCGAGTCCAAGCAAGGCGCTTTCTTCATCGCGGGCTCTCAGGAGGAAGTGAAGCCCGTGGCTGATTTCGTGCTGGACAGCACGCCGCTGGTCAAGCATATCCCGGTCCTCGCGGTTGCCGCCGGCAATCCGAAGGAGATCAAGGGGATCGCTGACCTCGCCCGCGAGGACGTTGTTACGGTCATCGGCGATCCCGAATCCACCCCGATCGGCAAGATTGCGATGAAGGCCTTCACCGACTTTGAAGTGAAAGAAAAGGTCAATCTCGCCGCGACCACCACAACCGCTCCGCAGCTGGCGACGGTGATCGGCCTCGGCCAGGCGGACGCCGCCATCATCTGGAAAGAAAACTGCAACGCCGAGGGCGTTGAGATCTGCGAAACGCCGGATATGGACGCCTATGTGAAGACGGTTCCCGCCGCGAAACTGAGCTTTGACGGAGAATCGGACGCCGCGGTCGCGTTCCTGGCCTTCCTGAATTCCGACGCCGCGAAGGAGATCTGGCAGAAGTACGGCTACGAGCTGGTAGGCTGATATGAAGAGAGACAACTGGAACGCGTTTCAGTTTGTCTGCTTCATTTTGACGATATGTGCCCTTCTGCTGATCGGCGGTAATATCCTGGTCATTGTGTTGCGCGGGGCGAAAAGCCTCGCGCAATGCTTACAGTCGCCCAATACCCGTTTCGCGCTGAGGCTGAGCATGAAGACCGCCGCAATATCTACGCTCTTCTGCTTTCTGCTCGCCGTGCCGACGGCCTATACCCTGACGCGCCTTCCGAAGAGCGCAAGCCGCCCGATGGAGATCGCCCTCGAGCTGACCATGTCCCTGCCCAATATCGTTCTGGGCCTGAGCCTGCTGATCCTCTGCTCCAGTATTCTCGGCAGCTTTCTGAAAAAGATCGGTCTTCCCATCGTTTTCAGTCAG
The DNA here is from genome assembly GCA_017561965.1 of Oscillospiraceae bacterium. GTDB lineage: Bacteria > Bacillota > Clostridia > Oscillospirales > Ruminococcaceae > Firm-04. The sequence goes on along the minus strand of JAFZBC010000336.1, from coordinate 968 downwards.
AACGGGATCATCCTGGCACAGCTGGTCGTGAATCTGCCCTTTGCCATCAAGCTCGTGACGACGGCGTTTCGGGACATGGATCCCAAGCTGGAAAAGGTGGCGGGGCTTCTGGGAGCCGGAGCGGCGCGCAGCTTCTTTCTGGTTACGCTGCCGCTGTGCAAAAACGCGCTGATCAGCACGGTCCTGCTGGTCTGGTCCCGCGCTTTGGGAGAATTCGGCGCGACGCTCATGCTTGTCGGCGTAACGCGGATGAAAACCGAAACGCTCCCGGCGGGTATCTATTTGAACGTGAGCGTAAACGACCTGACAGGCGCTCTGGCATGCGCCTTCCTGCTGCTGGTCATTTCAGCGGCAGCACATACGCTCGCCTCAGTGCTCTCCGGAAGAAAGGCGAACCGGTATCGTTATGGATCAAACTGAAGCCGTTCTGACAATGAAAAATGTCCGGGTGCGCCGGGGAAGCTTTCTGCTGCAGGACATCAGCCTGGAGGTCGGCAGAAAAGAGATCTTCGCTGTGCTCGGGAAAACCGGCGCGGGCAAATCGGTGCTGCTGGAGACGGCGGCCGGGTTTCACACGCCGGAGCAGGGAGATGTCTTTCTGCACGGGCAGACGCTGCAGACGATTCCCATTTTCCAGCGGAACATCGGGTATCTGTATCAGGACTACAGCCTTTTCCCGCACATGACCGCGCGGGCGAACATCGCGTTCGGCCTGCGGATGCGGGGAGTCAAAAAAGAGGAGATGCGGCAGCGGGTCGAAGAGACGGCTGCGCAGTTCGGCATCGCTTCCCTGCTGGATCTCTATCCCGGAACGCTCAGCGGCGGCGAGCAGCAGCGCGTCGCGCTTGCCAGGGCGCTGATCACGCAACCGCCGCTGCTGCTTCTTGACGAGCCGTTTTCCGCGCTCGACTATCAAACGCGGCTGAACCTGAGTGATGAGGTCTACCGCATCATCCGCAGCGAGCACA
>JAFZBC010000335.1:0-1994 GCA_017561965.1 Oscillospiraceae bacterium | reverse complement strand
GACACGGTCACGGATGCGGTGCGCTATGCCTGTGAAACCGGTAAAACGGTTGTCGGGCTTGGCTCGCTGTACCTGTATCCGGCGTTTCTTGCTGCGGTGGATGCAGTTTTTCCGCGCGACAGAGCTGCTGCGGTATCGCTGCGCGATGATTTATGATGGGGCAGCGCCCCATTACAAATCCATCGGAGATACCTATAACCCATATTTTTTGCCGATGCGGGCGAGCTTGTCACCGAACGGCTTGGCCAGCAGCATCAGAAAGATGACGTTCGATGCCGCGTATACGACCGGATACGGCATGGAGCTGATCACCGCCGCACCGTACTGCCGGAACGTGAATTCCCCGTACGTCCATACCGTCGTCCAGATGTCCATGATCATCGAATACGCCGCGCCGGAAAGCAGCCCGTAGCCGTACAGCAGCACCCGCGATCTCCGCAGCGGCTTTGCGAGCATGCCCGCAAACAGTCCGATCAATCCCCATGCGAGCATCTGGAACGGTGTCCACGGCCCCTGCCCCATGATAAAATTTGAGAGCACTGCCGAGAGCGCGCCGGTCAGAAAGCCCGCCTCCGGGCCCAGATACATCGCGGAAAGCACTGTCAGCGCGGTGATCGGCTTGATGACCGGAAGCATTCTTCCGAGTACGGAGAGCGCCGTCATCACGGATACAAGGATCATGCGCCGCGTACCGAGTTCCCGCCGTTCAAAGCCCGCCAGGAACAGCAGCAGCGCAAAGCCGGTCATCAGAAACGTCACAGGTGCGTAGTATTTCGCCTGCATTCCGCGCGGCAGAAGCAGCACCAGTGCCGGCATGATCGCAAAGGGCAGCGTGATGCGCAGTCCTCTGCGGAGCTTTTCTGAACGGATTACGAGCATCGTGCCGCCCCCTTTCTTTTACAATAATGCGGCCGCCTCCGCAGAAGGAATACACTTCGCATAGCGCCGCGGCCAGATCATTTCATTGTAATACCGGTATGTCTGTTCACCGGTCAGATACGCATTGTCACAGGTCGTGTTCGCATATGCCGGAACAAAGATGCGGAAGCCGTGCTCAAAGCCGCATTTCACCGCAGCGTCAATGCAGTATTCTGTTTGCAGCCCGGTGATCATCAGCGAATCCGTACCGCAGGAGCGCAGATATTCCGTCAGGCCGGTGCCGCGGAACGGGCTGTTGACCGTCTTGTCAAACATACGCTCACCGGGCAGCGGCGCAAAGGGTGCTGCGATCTCAAAGCCCGGATTGCCCGTGGAAAGCGGCTGTCCTGCACCGTCATCATGCCGGACAAAAATGACTTCCGTTCCGTTTCGGCGCGCGGTCTGCATCAGCAGCGCCAGATTTTCCGTGAAGCGTTCGTACGCAAACAGTGCGGGCGTATAAACGGCATTCTGTACGTCGATCACAAGCAGCTTCATCTGCATCCTCCGTTCTCCTCTGCCAGCTTTACGATCTGCTCCACGGTGACGGTCTGCTGATAATACCCGCGGGAAATGCGGCTTGCGGCGGTCGTATAAAACGCATTTTCTGAGAAAAAGCGCGCCGGAATATCCGCGGAGATCAGTGCGCCGCGGGAGAGAAAGCCGCAGCGGTCCGCATGACAGGCTGCAAATTCAATATCGTGCGTTACCATGAGCACGGTCACGCCCTGCGCAGTCAGCCCGCGGAGCACCTCCGCCAGCCGCAGCTTGGACTGCGCATCCAGCCCCTTGGTCGGTTCGTCGAGCAGCAGCAGACGCGGTTGTGTCAGCATGACCTTGGCCAGTGCGAGCAGCTGCTGTTCCCCGCCGCTGAGGTCATAGGGATGCTGCGAAAGCAGCGGCTTTAAGTCAAACGGAAAATTGCGGAGCGTTTCCGCATAGTGCTTGTCTGTTTCCGCGAGCTCCTCCGCTGCGGTGTTGCACAGAAATACGGTCTGCACATCCTGCGGCAGCAGTGTGACGCAGTTCTGATGCAGGCTTCTCTGTTTATAATCCCGGATGCGTTTTCCGAAGAT
>JAFZBC010000334.1:0-7374 GCA_017561965.1 Oscillospiraceae bacterium | reverse complement strand
CGGCCGTTTCCTGTTTCACTGAATGCAATACAAATCTGATTATACAAAGGTGTGATGATATGTCAGCACATAAAAGCATCGACAAGATCTGCGCCGTGATTGCCGCACTGACGCTTGTTCTCACGGTTCTGTTCTGCAACGGTCAGGCGTTCGGAATCGGAACAACGGCACATGCAATCGGCTATGAAAACCGGCTGTTCGACCGTTCCAGAGTTCACACATTTGATATTGTGATCGACGACTGGGACAGTTTCCTTGAAATCTGTGAGGGCGAAGAATATTCGCCATGCACGGTCATCATTGACGGGGAATCGGTCAAAAACGTCGGTATCCGCGGCAAGGGCAATACCTCGCTGAGCTCTGTCCGGAATATGGACAGCAGCAGATTCAGCTTCAAGATCGAATTTGACCAGTATGACAGCACGAAAAGCTATCACGGGCTGGATAAGCTCTGCCTGAACAATATCATTCAGGACAACACGTATATGAAGGATTATCTCGCATATACGCTGATGTATGATTTCGGCGCAGATGCACCGCTTTGCAGCTATGCCTATATCACAGTCAACGGTGAGGACTGGGGACTGTATCTTGCGGTCGAGGCCATCGAGGATTCGTTCCTGACACGCAATTACGGCAGCAATTACGGCGACCTCTACAAGCCGGATGCGATGAGCTTCGGCGGCGGCCGCGGCAACGGCAAGGATTTCAGCATGAGCGAGTTTATGAACAATAACGACGAGGACGCAGAGAGCTCCGGCAGCGGTGAAGACGCAGGACAGGAGAAGTCGCGTTCCGGCGGCGGATTCAGTTTCGGGGACGACCAGATGCCTGATTTCGGCGGCGGAATGCCGGATTTCGGTAACATGCCGGACTTCGGTGATATGCCGTCCGATTTTGATTTCTCTGACTTTGATCCGTCTGAAATGTTCGGCGGTGACGGCAAGGAAGGCGGTCCGGGCGGATTCGGCGGCGGATTCGGTATGGGCAGCAGCGATGTCAAGCTGCAATACATTGATGACGATCCCGACAGCTATTCCAACATCTTCAACAATGCAAAAACGACCGTCAATACGGCTGACCAGAAGCGTCTGATCGCTGCACTGAAATCCCTTTCGGAGCAGACGGATCTTGAAAGCACGCTTGATACGGATGAGGTGCTCCGGTATTTTGTTGTCCACAATTTCCTCTGCAACGGCGACAGCTACACCGGTCAGATGATCCACAATTATTATCTGTATGAGAAAGACGGTCAGCTTTGCATGATCCCGTGGGACTATAACCTTGCGTACGGTTCGTTTATGGGCGCAAACGCTTCTTCCTCTGTAAATGCGGCGATTGATACGCCCGTTTCAGGCGATATGAGCGACCGTCCGATGGTTTCCTGGATTTTTGACAGTACGGATTACACCGCACAGTATCACCAGCTGTTCCGTGAATTCCTGGCAAGCGTGGATTTTGAAAAGACGGTTGACGAAACGGCTGCGCTCATCGGCGAATACGTTCAGAAGGATCCGACCAAATTCTGCACATACGAGGATTTCCAGAAGGGCGTGGATGCGATCAGAACATTCTGCGTACTGCGCGCCGAAAGCGTCAGCGGACAGCTGGACGGCACGATTCCGTCCACCTCTGACGGACAGAAAGCGGATAAAACCGCACTGATTGATACCGGCGACCTGAACATCTCCGATATGGGTTCGATGGGCGGTGCAGGCGGCTTCGGCGGGTTCGGCGGCAAATCGGGCCGTCCCGGCAGCAAGGAAAGCACGGAACAGACCGAAACCGAAGAAAATGCCGGTCAGGAAAAGAAAGCGGGACGTTCCGGCAGAAAGCCCCGGAAGGACAGCGAGGAACAGACCGGTCAGTCTGAAATGAAGGTGCTCGCATTCAACGGAGCAAGCATCAGCAATGTTCAGACACTGGCTGCAAGACCGGCTTTCGGCGGCGGTCAGATGCCGGAAGGCTTTGATCCGGGCAATATACCGGAAGGCTTTAATCCGGGCAATATGCCGGAGGGATTTGAACCTGGCAACATGCCGGAGGACTTTGATCCGAACAACATGCCGGAGGATTTTGATCCGAGCAATATGCCGGGCGGTTTTTCAGGCAAGAAGGACGGCAGTGACGAAAATGCAGATGCTCAGCCTGACAGCGGACAGAATGAAAAGCCTGCCGATCAGGACGGACAGAAGCAGAGCAGCAGACCGCAGCCCGGCGGCGGAGAGAATGAAAAGCCTGCCGATCAGGGCGGGCAGAAGCAGAGCAGCAGACCGCAGCCCGGCGGCGGCGGATTCCCCGGTATGAGCGGCACTGCACAGACCGATCATACGACGGATTATATCCTGCTGGGTGTTTCCGCACTGGTGCTGCTGATCGGCCTGGGATTCGCCGTGAAATTCAAAAGATAAGTCCATTTTCGCATCACAAATAAAACAGGCAGATACCTCGTTTGAAGTATCTGCCTGTTCTGTTTTTCTTCCTGTATGATGAATCCGGTTCTGTCGGCAGTGCGGTGCCTCTGCGCAGCAAATGCACCGCAAAGCGCTCCCGTTTACGACCTCTTTTTCGGCGGGCGCTGAAGCACAAAGTTGAGCATTCCCTCAACGTCCGTTTCGTTGATATAACTGTCTGCGTTTATGTCTGCGACCTTCCAGAAATAACCGGTGCCGGGTTCGATCTGGCCGAGCACGGCGCGCTTGAGGATCGTCAGATCTTTGGAATTGGCCTGTCCGTCCCGGTCAATGTCATACGGATCAAACGGCACGCTCAGCAGCTCCTCCTTTGTGAGATACTGATCGTGGTCTGCATCGAAGTATTCCAGCAGGCACTCGCGGATCAGCGGATCCGGGAACAGATCAATATAGGTGCCCTCTTTGACGACCAGGGGCTCTGTCTTCTGGGCGCCTTCATAGGCCGTATACACATGGATGGTGCAGTCGCCCTCATCGTTTTCATAGCAGTCCTTCCACGGCTCTTCATTGTACTGGCTGTAATACGTATAGAAGGAAACGCCTTTTTTATAGCAGTGAGAATCAAAGAATGTTGTTGAAATATCATCGACCGGCAGCTTTACCACAACCGAATATTTCTGCCCTTTTTTGACGGAGCAGTTCTGCGGCAGCCGGAGCGTATGGAAACCGCTGTATTCCAGCAGGCCGTCTGTTTTGGTCACCAGCCTGCCGTCGCGCGGATTCTGAAAATCCTCATTCAGCAGATAGACCTCCGCCTCGTATTCACAGGACGCCGTGAACCGCTCGGCAGTGTCAAATACCGCGTTGAAAAAGCCGATTGCCGTGATTTTTTCATCCTGCTCCGCCTCAAACACATTTGCAAATTCCGTACCGGCTTTCTGAACTGTCAGTCTGCCTGAACTGAGTGCGTGTATATCGGAATTATTATAATGATGCACACTGCCGTAATTTGTGACCGGCTCAAAATCCAGAGAGCAGACATGTGCGATGGATGGCTCATAATAACTCAGATAGAAATAGCCGTTCTCCGATCTGGTATAATTGCCCCAGCTGTTTTTGCAGATCCATGCGCCGTCATAAGGGGGCGGGGCATTGAAGTTCTCCTTTTTGTATCCGTCATCCCAGCCGACAAGCTGCACGGCATGGCCGCCGCCGTTGTCAAGGCCGATCTTGCGCACATAATTGGAATTGTAATAGCCGGACTTTTCCGACAGCTCCTCCTCGGACATGCTGTAATATTCCAGATACAGCGGCCCTTTTTTCGTGAGCCGGTATTTGATGTCCTGAATCTCGTTCGGATCAAAGATATCCGCATTCTGCAAATGTGCAATCGACTGATAGCGCAGGCTTTCATCGATCGGCCGCTGTTCCGAAAGCGCCGGCGCATCGCTTTCCTGCACAACGCCGTTCCAAGCGGCAAGCGTCGCAATCGTATTCCGGATCCGCGCACCGCCGTCATAGCCCTCCGTGCCCTTGTTGACACCGCCGCCGCTGCACGGATCGTTCGGGTCGGTCGGAGAATCCTGCCCGTGCGTGAACCAGATCAGATGCGCCTCGGAAAGATCAACGCCGCTTTCTGTGAGCCCCTTTTTGATCAGGTTGGATTCCGCGCAGGCAATCGCCGCATGTGCCCAGCAGGTGCCGCCGATCTGCCGCTTGACAGGTGTCAGCAGCTCCGGAGCCTCCTCCCGCAGATCGTACCGTGCGGCAAGGGCAGCGGCAGTAAAGCTGCCTGTGCCGCCGGAGGCCGTGATGACCGACCAGCAGAGGGTACAGGACATCGCGGCAGCTGTGAACTTCCGGATCGTGTGTTTCATAAGCATACTTCCTTTCCCGTATATGATTTTGTCCTTCGGACAATCGGATCATGTTTCAAAAACAGCCTGGATCTGCGAGCGGCCATAGATTTGTTTCAAATTGCTTTGTTATATAAAATTATAGCACAAGAAAACAAACAGGTCAATATAATCCGACAGAATGCCGTATTTCACGACGAAATCCCGCTTTTTGCAGACGAACCCCCTGTTTTTCGTGACGAAATGCCGCTGCTGTTCGTTCGTGACGAAATGCCAAACCGTTTTTACGCCGAATGTTCCATAAAATCAGACATCAATCCAGCGCCGGTTTTCAAAAAAAGAAAGGGACAGCGCTTCGGTGAAGGCTGTACCCTTGCATCATTCTGTATCCGATTTCCCGGCTCCGTCCGCGTCCTGCGAATGACAAAACCGTAAAGCGGACAATGCCGGATCGAGAACGGCATTGCCCGCTTTTTTTCCTTTGAGATTTCAGGCCGAGGCACTGCGCGAACGGGATTTGCGGACAAGCACCGTCAGCAGTGCGAGCACCGCCGCGAATGCGGCCTCGATCGCAATCGCCCGGAGCGCCAGCGCGCCGTCAAATGCATCACTGCCCTCCATCATCCGGTTGACGCGGATATACCAGTACGCCGGCAGGAACCGTGCCGCCGCCAGCACATTTTCCCCAAGCATATTCTGATCCACAAACACGCCGCATAGGAAGCACATGCCCAGCGAGATCATCTGCGTGATCATATTGACAAGATTCGGCGCGGGGTCAAAGCCGGATACCAGAAGCGTAACAGACGCCGAAAACAGCGTAAACACAAAGCTGTTCAGCACCGCAACCCATGCCGTGCCCTGATAAAGCCCGCCGTTCATCGGAATGGCAGCCAGGACAAATATTGCCCAGATTCCGGCGACAAACACGGCCGTCCCGCCGAAGATCGCCGCAGTATAGCGCAGCGGACGAACGCCGGAGCAGTCCGTGCGGAAACGGATGTCCTTTTTGTTGACGGCGTGCAGCACCGGACAGAGCACATTCATCATCACCGAGATAAACAGATACGGCAGATACCGGAAAAACAACGCCGCAGCGGGCGACATATCCGAAGTATTCTCCGGGCCGGACTTCACCACGCGGACAGCAGTTTCGGTTTCAAACGAGGCACACGCCTGCTCTGCCGCATCGGCGGGCGTTGCGCCGCCCGCGAGATACGCGCGCACCGTGCAGACATACTCGTTCAGGAACTGCTCCATATAGGCCGTGGAATAGCTGTCGTGCAGGAAGCGGTTCTCAAAAAGGCCGTCCGTTTCCCCCGCTGCCAGCTTTTCCGCATAGCCCTTGCCGATTGTCAGCGCATAATTGATGCGTTCATAGTACAGCGCATCCAGCATCGCATCTTCATCCGCAGGCATCTCCCTGATATCATGCTGCTTCGCAATCAGATCACAGAGCGCACGGCTTTCCGGCGTGTTGTCCAGATCCAGAACGCAGATTTTCAGCCGTGTCTGCTCAAAGAGCGACGCGGAATCGTCCATGAACGTCATTGCGAAGCCGGTCAGCAGAAAGGCGATCACATAGATTGACGCCACATGCAGATGCTTTTTCAGGATCTTGAGATATGTCTTAAATACTTGCATACTGTTTCCTCCCCGAAAGGATAATGCCGATCACCGTGCAGACAACCGTCATAATCAGCATTGTGAGGATCTTGACGCAGAACCGGCGGTAATCGCTGTACAGGTTCAGGCAGTAAAAGCTGTCCGAGATGACCGCGACCGGGTTGATCTGATTGAACCACGGCGCCTTTTCCGCGATGATCGCTTTGATATTGCCGATCATCAGGCCGCTCAGAAAGCAGCAGGTCATGGAAAACACCATGGTGATGCCCGTTTTGATGCCGCTGCTGAACCTGGTTACGGCGCCGATGCAGAAGCCGATCGCGACACCCGTCCAGCCGCCGAGAATGGCCGCGGCGTACACCAGAGGGAGCCTGCTGCCAAAGTCGATCCGCAGGAGAAAGACCAGAAACGACACACAGGTGATCATGCAGACCGACTGCGCAAGGCAGCTTCCGGTCACGGCGGCACTCAGGCTGACCGCGCGCCGCACCGGCGAGCAGCACCGTCTGGCGCCGAGTGCGGACATATTCGCCTGATAATCCGAAACAATGTGCAGGCCAGTGACCGCACCGAACATCGCAACCATCGCAATCAGATTGTAAAAATACTGGATAAACGGATCCGGATTGCCTTCCGTCAGCGAAATCCTTGTGCTTGCGGAAACCTCCCCGGAGAGCGCCTCCATCACCTCCGGCAGCTTCTGCGGGTTCTGCTCCGCGGTGCTGCGGATGACGGATTCATACCGGTTGTACTGCTCCGCAAAGGCTCTGAGCATGGATTCCTGAATGCCGGAGCCGCCGACCGTCAGCGTGACGGTATCGCCCGCATACAGAATGCCCTTGATCTCCTTCTGCTCCAGCATCTCCAGCGCCGTTGCTTCATCGGTATAGGTGACGGAAAGCAGCGGGTTTTCGCCCCCGGAAACGGCATCTGCGGCCGTGCGGAGCATACTCTCCGAGGACTGCTCCACGACGGCAGCGGGAATGGTACGGAACAGCGTATTCTTTTCATACAGCGAGCCGAACGCGACCTTGAACAGCGTCCCGAGCACAATCGGGAACAGCAGCAGCCAGATAATCAGATCCTTGGCGCGCAGACAGGTTTTCAGCTCGTAAATCAGGCAGTGCAGGAACATAGTCATTCCTCCTTATCGCGCAGCGCGGTACCGGTGATCTCCAGAAAGACATCATTGAGCGTCGGGAGCTCGGAATATACCCGTCCGAAGCTGACCGCATGTGCCTGGAGCACGCCGAGAATGCGGATCAGATTGTGCTTTCCGCCGGAGCAGCACACCGTCAGCGTTTTGCCGTCGAATACGGTTTCATATACATGCGGGAGCGCCGCAATCTCTGCGCGGACAGCTTCGTCCAGCTCCAGGATCTCGATCGTGACGGTTTCGGTGTTGCGGATCATGCGCTTCAGCTCGTCCTTGGTGCCCTCCGCAATCTTTCTGCCCTTGTCCATGATCGCAATGCGCG
>JAFZBC010000045.1:0-2879 GCA_017561965.1 Oscillospiraceae bacterium | reverse complement strand
GCCCTGATTTCTGAAAATCAGTCTGTGCCAAACGCGATGACGGATCCGCCGATCTCTGCGCTGAACCCGTCGCTGCCGTCTGTCGGGAAAGACCGTATCCCGGTTTTTGCGGTCAGCTTTCCGGACTGCGCCTTTTCCGTGAACCGGATTTCCGAACAGCTTCAAACCGATTTCTTTTCAGAAGCAAATCCGGATTCTCCGCGCTATCCGCACGAGAGCGTCGCCGGATTCTACGGACGCGCGTCCTACGGCAGCATGGAGCTGACCGGCGATATTTACGAATACACGGCGGCGCATCCGATCAGCTGGTATGCAGCCGGAAAAGGGCAGAAGCTCGTCCATGAAATCATGGAGCGTTTCGATGAACAGGTCGATTATCGCGCGTATGATGCCGACGGAAATCAGATTCTGGATGCGTTTGTCCTCGTGCTGCCGGACGAAGCGTTCCTGCTTGACAGCGACGCAGACAGCCAGCCGGACTGGTGGCCTTTTACCGCTGTTTCCGCTGTGCAGACAACGTATGACGAAATCCGCGTCAGGCATTACTGCACCGTGACATACAAGCAAAACAACCGCGCGAACTTTATCGGAACCGCAGCGCATGAACTGGGGCACGCGCTGGGACTGCCGGATTATTACAAATACAGCACCGATCAGGCCGCGGAAGAAGGCCTGACCGGTGACGCAGGCTATGAATTGATGGACGATAATTCCGGTGATCTGTCCGCCTGCTCCAAGCTGCTGCTCGGCTGGATCACAGAGGATGCAATTCAGGTCTATTCCGGCGGAACACAGACCTTTCTGCTCCGCCCCTCCACGGATGCGCCGTCCTGCATTCTGATTCCGAAGGAGCCGGACGCAGGCTTTCTGAGCGAATACTTTCTGATTGAATATATCACGCCGGACGGCAATCAGCCCGTATACGGCGGCAGCGGTGTCCGTATCCTGCACGTCCAGGCAGAAGTATCCGACGGACTGAACGGCCCGGAGCTGACATACAGCAATTACGGGCAGCATTATGACAGCAGCAATCAGAAGCAGCGCGTCCTGCGGCTTGTAAACGAAAACGGCTGTTTTCATCCGGACGGGGAAGACACAGTTGACGGCACAACTGCGGGCTTTCACTGGTATGATGCAGACGGGGCGCTGACTGCGGATACCGGTCTGCGCATCGAAATCGGCGCTTTGCATCCGGGGCCGTACTATGATCTGTCCGGCTCCCGTCCGGCAGACTGCATCGGCGGCATCTGTCAGATTACGGTTTCAGATGCAGACTGATCTGCGAACGATGCAGCGAATCAGGGCGCTGAAAGGAACCCATAATAAAAGTTTGCGGGAGGCCGGAGGCAAGGAGCCTCCGGCCGCTGTCCGCAGCAATATCATAAACATAGATAAGCGCAGCCGCTTATCAGCATAAAATCAAGGAGGAACAGAAACATGAACAGAGAACAGGCATTTGCCTTGCTCAGACAGTACAACAAGGATCCGTTTCATCTCCAGCATGCGCTGACCGTCGAAGCGGTGATGAAATGGTATTCGCAGGAACTCGGCTATGCAGACGAGGCAGAGCACTGGGGCATCGTCGGGCTGCTGCACGACATTGATTTTGAACTGTATCCGGAGGAGCACTGCATAAAGGCGCCGGAGCTCCTGAAAGCGGACGGCGTCAGCGACGACATCATTCATTCTGTCTGCTCGCACGGCTACGGCATCACGGTCGGCTGCGGCGTGACGATTGATGTGGAGCCGGTTCACGAGATGGAAAAGGTGCTGTTCGCAGCGGACGAGCTGACCGGCCTGATCTGGGCGGCAGCGCTGATGCGGCCTTCCAGAAGCACGAAGGATATGGAGCTGAAATCCCTGAAAAAGAAGTACAAGAGCAAGGGCTTTGCTGCGGGCTGCTCCAGAGAGGTGATCGAGCGCGGTGCCGCGCAGCTCGGCTGGGATCTGGACAAGCTGCTGACGATGACCTTGCAGGCGATGGCCGCAAGCGAGGACACGATCAATGCGGAAACGGCCGCGCTGGACTGACCGCATGCTGCAAACGCGGAGGACAGATGCATGCTGATTGATATTTCGCAGGAGGTTTTTTCCTGCAAGGTCTATCCGGGTGATCCCGCGCCGGAGCAGACGCATCCGCTCCGGATCCGGGACGGGGATATCTGCAACCTGACGCAGTTTTCCATGTGTGCGCATAACGGAACACATGTCGATGTGCCGTTTCATTTCATTGCCGAGGGCAAAACGGTCGATCAGGCAGGTCTGACCCCGTTTGTCGGCACATGCTATGTTGCGCGGCATCAGGGAGAGGTCACCGCTGCGGATGCTGCCATCATCCTGCAAAAAGCAGCTGCGGCAGAAGCATCCGCACGCATTCTGATTGCAGGAGAGGCTGTCCTGACGGCGGAGGCAGCCCGTTTTTTTGCAGAAGCAGGGATTCTGCTGTTCGGGAACGAAAGCCAGACCGTCGGCCCGGAGGATGCACCGGAGGCGGTTCACCTGATTCTTCTCGGTGCGGACATTGTGCTGCTGGAGGGCATCGTGCTGAAGCATGTGGAGGAAGGCCGGTATTTTCTGAGCGCCGCACCGCTGAATCTCGGCGGCTGCGACGGCGCACCCTGCCGCGCATATCTGATTGCGGTATCTCCGGTGAATTGATGCGGTATCTCCGATGGATTGATAATGGGGCTCCGCCCCAAACCCCGCTTAAGGGACAGTGTCCCTTAAGAATCCCATTATGTATAGATTATAAGCCCATAATAAAAGTTTTGATCAAACTTTTTCAAAAGTTTGCGAGAGTCCAGAGGCGAGTAGCCTCTGGTCGCTCACCGCAGTGAGCGAAATACCTTAGCATATTAAGAGCTCCGCAAGGGGTGAAT